>NZ_NKRF01000135.1:0-154565 GCF_003408955.1 Pseudomonas sp. GL93 | reverse complement strand
ATTCAACGCGCTCTTCATCCAGGGTGGTTTTGTCTTGCATCGGCCAGGTGCGTAGAACGTAGCGCTTGACGATCTGGGTCGGAAAGGTTTCGCCTTGTTTGAAGTGGCGGATGACTTCTTTCGCCATGACCGTACGCCCAAAGGGCCAGATGACCTTCCAGTAGCCGCTTTCCGGGCAGGCCTGGCCGCTGTAGCAGATCAGTACCGGAAAGTTGGCTTGGCTGAAGGCTGGTGAGCCTGGCATGGGTTTGCCGGTTGCTGGCTCAAGGACCTTGGCCTTGGCCAGTTGCTCAATTAAGGCTTCGGAGGGCTTGGGTGGAGGGACGTTGGCCAGACGGGCTTCGACCCATTGCAGCTTGCCGTCCCAGGCTGGGAGTTTGGCCGGTGGTAGGGGGAGGATTTCATTGATTTCGGGGACTTTGGGGTTGGCGTAGGAAGCGTTCGACAGTACTGTCCCGATTTTCTCATACCGCTCGGCTCGCTCCAGGTCTTCCTGTTGGCCGAGGTAGTTCACTTGATCGGTGGGAGGAGGATTACGAAATGCGTCTTCCAAGCGGCTAGCGGCACTCTCGTTACCTGCCATTACGCCGAGTTGGAATATTTCGAGCGCCTCCGGGTATTGGCCCTTGTATTTCAGGTAGACACCCAGCGCGATGGCCGCTTTCCCATGGCCCTGTTCGGCGGCACAACGATACATTTTGAGCGCAACGTCTGGGGCAATATCACTCGGCTCAAGTTTGTCGCCGACATAGTACTGGGCTTGTGCGCTCCCCTGATCGGCGGCCTTGCGGTAGTAGCGCAGCGCCATTTCCGGGTCCTGTTTCAGCCCGGCGGCTCCCTGCTGCAAAAAGACTCCCACGAAGTAATAGCCTGTCGCTACGCCCGCATCGATCAGTTGCTGGCTCATACGCAGGTAGGTTTCGCCACTGAGCGTGAAGCTGCCACGCATCGCGCCGTTCTGCAAGTTGATATTGGCCTTGTAATGGCCGCTTTCGGCTGCGATGCGGTACAGCCGCTCAATCTCGGCGTCGACGCTTTTGTCCTGCTTAAGCTGGTTGTTCTTCTGCAACCAGCGGGCGTATTGGAAAAGCACATCAGTCTCGGCGGACGGCGCAGGGATCTGTTCATGCACGCAGGTGAAGGCCAGTTGGGCTTTGATTTCGGTGAGCGGGTTCACATGGATGTCCTTAGACAGATGGGTTGGGGCGCTGCCAGTGTCACAGGCGGCCAGCAGCAGGCTTGACAGCAAGAGGATTCGGCGCATCAGTCGAGGTCCACCATAGTGGTTTTGTCATAATAAAATTCGACAAGCGGAGCGCAGGGCACCCCATTCTTCTTGTCATTTTGCCGCGTTTTGTTGTCATCAATAATCTTCTGCCAAGCTTTGAACGCCTTCGCCGGATCATCCTGCGGCTCCTCCATCGCCGTATGCAGACTCCACAACTGCCGCCGCAACGCCTTCGTCACGCTCGCCCAGTCATGAGCAATATTCAGTTCACTGTCGACCTGCATGCTCCGGGTGTTGATATTGGCCGAACCATGGGTGGTGAACACATCGTTCACAATCATCAACTTGGAATGGATATACACCGGCATCCACGGCCTGCCGGCCGGTGAGTCAGGTGCCACCAGCGAGCACACATGGACTTTCAAGTTGGGGAAGGTCTGAAGTTTGACCGGGCTCTCCTCGATCGCTTTGATCCGATCATTGAGGTCGGCCAGCCGCAGGCGATTGTTTCTGGCGGTTTCCTCTTGGGCTTCCCTGGCTTTATCGCTCACATGGCCGCCACCCAGGCTGTCGGTGATGCTCGTCAGCGTGACTAAAGCCTTTTGCGCCAGAAGATCCCCCAGGTCCGGCTCCCCCACCGCCGATTGGGCTTTCGCCTGTTCAATGCGCTGTAACTTGGTGAGTTCTGGAATGGTCTCGCCGCGCCCGAGGCTTTCGAGCATGCGCTGGGTGTTCACCGTGCCCTTGCCCATCCCGTCATCCGTGGCGTTGGTGATCACAAACAGGTGCAAGCTGCCATGCAAGGCGGGGTCGCGTCCTGCCCTGGCCTGGCTGGAGGCAACCTCCTTGATGAATTCGGCCAGGGGCGGCCAGCGAAAGTACTGGTTTTCGATGTAGATAAACTGGGTCGCATTGTTAATCGCCTGCAAGTAGAGCTGCTCGATATCGCGTTTGCCTTCTTGCGGCTGGGTGCGCAGGATCTGGGCCACCTGCGGCAGGCCGAGGGTACATAACTGCGGCCCTACTTCCTTGGCCAGGCGCGATACGAGTAGATCTTCCCCGGTTTCCTTGCGCCAGGCCGTGGCGAAGTTATGGTGCAAGTGTTCGACGATCGGCCCGCTGACCTGGCTGGAAATGTCCTGGCGTGGGGTATTCCCGCGCGGCCCGGCATCGGGCGCGGGCTTGGTGCTCTCGGTACGGTTCAGCGCGGAGTGCGCGTCTTTGTCCCAGTACTCGTCGAGCATGTTGTGGCCCATGACGAAGCCAACAGCGCAATCCGTGAGTTCGAAGTCGACCAGGACGGTCTTTTGATGATGGGACGGCGCCGCTGCCAGCGCGCCGATCGTTTTCAGGCTGAGCTGTCGATCGAGACTTGTGTGTTTCGCCAGAAACGCAATTTCGACCCTTTCCTCCCTGCTGAAGCCACGCCCGACAAATACCGGAATGCTGCGCTTCGCCCGAAGCGCTACCATATTGTCGGGAACCGCACAGGTGGCAAACCACTCGCGATCATAAGCATACTGATCTTGCGTGGCACTCTGGCCCGCGCGGTCTGCGATGCTGATCGGGCCTTTGCCGGGCAGATTGGCCTCGTCCCCCAGGCCCGCGCTATTGAACGGCATCTCCCAGCCCAGCACACGCACCTCGACACCTTCTTTTGCCTTGTTCATCAGCAGCTCGCCGATGCGCAGACCCGTCTTGCCGTCGCGGATGAAGTACATCGAGGGCTGGAAGCCCCAACAGAGAATCTCGATGCTTTTTTTAGCATTGGCGATAGCCAGGTACACAGCCTTGAACGCCACCTCGCCGTTGACCAACGGTTGATAACTGGCTGCTGCCGGCGGGTACTCGGTGTCCTGGACGTACCAGGGGGGGGTGCAGGTCACCTCCTGTGTATGCTGCAGAGCAACGGGCGACACAAAATCTGGAGGCATTATTGGGTTTTCTCTTGCGTGTGAGTTGGCCCGTCCATCATTGCTGTGTACAGGGTGCGGTGATCTTTGTGCGAGGTGGGCTGACTCACTTCCGGGTTGGCCTGCGATTGATGGTTGTGCACGCCACGATTGGCCATCTGCGCCTGCTCGGTATCACGGTATTGCGTGGGCACCGGAATATTGAAAACTACACCATTGGCCATGACCAACCGGTAGTCCTTTGTCACAACCTGATGGTCGATTAACACTTGCCCGCTGTCGTCCATCACGCCTTGCTTAAGCAATCCGTTTTCGGCATAGAGGGCATAAGGCATACCTTTCCAGCTTTGACTGGATGCGTTGGGGGCTTGCGGCACACTGAAGCGCAACGGCTGTTTGGATAGACTCTGTGGATATTCCGGATGCGTGGCCGTCATGCTCGCCGGCCCCAGGTAGTCAAAGTGCGCCGACTTAACGTTGTAATCCCCCAGGGTACCGGACTCGATGCAGCTCTGATCCAGGGTGATGTAGCTGCCGCCCGCGTTCAGGGTGATTTTCTTTTTCGCGACGATGCGGATTTCATCTTCAGTGCTGGTGATCTCCAAACCCTGGCGGGCCATCAGTTCCAAGGTGTCGTTCTGTGCCTGGATCTTGACCGCCCCCTGGTTGGCAATCAGCTTGATCCCCAGCTTGCGCACGAACAGGCTCACCCCCTGCCCCACGCCGATAAACAGGCGCTTGATCACGCTGATATCCGCCTCGCCACCAGCGTTGAGCATCAGGTTGTTCTGTGCCGCTAACTGCAAGTGC
This sequence comes from Pseudomonas sp. GL93, assembly GCF_003408955.1. NCBI lineage: Bacteria > Pseudomonadati > Pseudomonadota > Gammaproteobacteria > Pseudomonadales > Pseudomonadaceae > Pseudomonas > Pseudomonas sp. GL93. The sequence continues at coordinate 150,614 of NZ_NKRF01000135.1, read as the reverse complement.
TTGCCGCTAGCCACGGCGATACCCTGCGGAGCGCTGAGTAATAAGACCGAGGCCTTGAGTTGATTGAGCTGGTCACGCATCAACGTCAATTGCGCTTGCACATCTGCCGGATCGGCCTTGGCAGCCTGGGCATCGGTGGACAACCCCTCCAACTGGTCTGCGGCCTGTTGCAAATGCCCTAATGCAGCGCTCATTTCCAACATCTGGCCGTTGGCCCGAGGCTGCGTATCAGCACTGATAAAAATGCCGCTACCCGCACGAATCGCGCCCCAACCATCAGTGCGCAGTTCAAAACCTTCGCCGCGTTTTTTCTTCTCGGCATCCACCAAATGCCCCAGATTCAGCTGGCTCTTACCACTGTGCTCCGTACTGAGCTTGACGTGCTCCTGCCCGCGCAAGTCTTCCATGCGCAGCTTATTGTTGGCTGGCGTGCGCAGCACGTTGCGCGTGTAGTCGCGTTTACCCAACGTCACGTGGTCGACGTGTTGGCTGTCGTGCAACGCGTGGGCGATATATGGCCGGTCGGGATCGCCTTGTTCGAAGGCGATAGCGACTTCGGTGCCGGCCAGCAGTGGCAGGTGCAGGCCGTGGGTGTCGCCGGCGTAGGGGCGGGCCAGGCGTAGCCAGAGGCTTTCTTCGCCGGGTTTCCAGGTGTCGCGGTCGAACAGGAAGTGGACTTTGTAGCGGCCTTCGAGGTCGATGTGACCGTAGGGGTCGTGTTCCTTGGGGCTGGTGACGCGGGCCGGGACGGTGCCGGCTATTTGGGGTTTGGGCAGCAATGCCGGGCGGTAGCACACGGTTTCCGAATACGGGATGGCCTGGAAGCTGGCTTCAAAACTGCGGTCGCGGGCGGCGTGGGTGGTGACTTGGGTGATAACCGCGCCGGGGGTGAAGGCGTTGGGCGCGCCGCCGGAGATTTTCAGGACTTGGCCGGGGGTCAGGCTGGGGCTGCTGCTGATGCCGCTGAGTTGGGTCTGGCCGTTGAGGTAGCGTTCGTGGCGCAGACGTGCGTAGAAGTAGCCGCTTTCACTTTGCAGGTCTTCGTCCTGGTCGTAGCGGTCGCCGATGAGGTTGTAGGGCTCGGCGTAGTGGTAGGCCTCGCCGTAGGTGCCTTTGGCGCCACGGCTTTGGTCGACGTCACCGTCGAGGTGGGCGTTGGCGACGCGGTGGTGGTAGGCGCGGATGTTGACGTGTTGCTCCACTACCTTGTGGTTCGATTGCAGGCGCCATACGCCGTCCTGGCCACTGCTGTTCAGGCCGGATTGGGGGCGGTATGGCAGCTGGACGTCGAACTGATAGTGGCGTTGGTCGTCGTGGAATTCCACCACGTCGATGTTCAGGCGTTCGTCGCGGGTGAAGCGATACCAGATGCCGACCTCGGCCAACAGGCGCGAGATAAAGGCCAGGTCGCTTTCGTCGTACTGCATGACTTGTTCGCGCTTGGGGTATTCGCGTACCAGGTTGAAGAGAAAGTCCTGGCCTTCAAAGTCGTGGCGGCTGCGCAGGATGCTTTCGACGATCTGCGGCACCGACTGGTGTTGGTAGATGCGAAATTGTTTGCCGCGAGCGAGCAAGGCCAGGCGCGGTTCGAGGGTGATTTCGTAGCGGGCTTCGTCGAGGGAGCCGGACAGGCGTTTGAAGCCGGTGACCACGCCGTGCAGGGTGCGCAGTGGCTTGACCGGCGGTACTTCAATACCGACGGCTTTGAGCGCGGCCATGCCGGGGTTTAGGCCGGGGCCGTGCAGGCTGAAGTTGGCGTCTTTGCCTAATAGGGTGTCGGCACTGAGGTCGCCATCGATGCAGGTGAATTCGACGCGGTAGTTGAACGGCTGGCTCAGGCCTTCGTGGCCTTCGAAGGCCAGCACGTCCAATACTGAATCCAGCCCATACACCGACAGTTTGTGCCGACTGTGGTCGAAGAAGGTGCGCAGTTCATTGAGCATGTTCAGGCCTCCAGGGCGACCGGCGCGTGATGGTCTTGGCCGTCGTTGAAGTGCAGGACGACGCCCTCCTCCTCGCTGTAGCCCAGGGTCACCTCAGTGGTTTTCTCGCGGCCGGCCTGGCGTCGCAGCAGTTGTTGGCTGAGTACCGGCAGGATCTGTTGATTGAGCAAGCTGTCGATGTTGCGTGCGCCGGTGTCGGGCAGCAGGCACGCGGCAACCAGTGCCTGGTTGAGGGCCAGATCAATGCGGCAGTGCACGCCGTAGTGACGCTGCAAGCGCTTGGCAACCTGGCCCAGCTTGATGGCGACGATGCGTTGCAGGGCATCGGCCAGCAGCGGACGGTAGATCAGGGTCTGGAAGCGTGCGAGCAAGGCCGGCTGGAAATGCTCGCGCAGGATCGGGCGCAGCAGTTCTTGCAGGGTGCTGTCGGGCGCGCCGGGGAACTCTTGCAGGCAGGCTTGCAGTTCGTCGCTGCCCAGGTTGGAGGTCATGAGGATGACGGTGTTGCGAAAGTCGATTTCGCGCCCTTCGCCATCGCGCATAAAGCCACGGTCGAATACCTGGTAGAACAGGTTGATCACGTCGCGGTGGGCTTTTTCCACTTCATCGAGCAGCACCACGCTGTAGGGGCGTTGGCGCACGGCTTCGGTGAGCACGCCGCCCTGGCCGTAACCCACATAGCCGGGGGGCGAGCCTTTAAGCTGGCTGACGGTGTGGGCTTCCTGGTACTCCGAGAGGTTGAGGGTGATCAGCGCTTGTTCGCCACCGAACAAGGTGTTGGCCAGGGCCAGGGCCGTTTCGGTTTTGCCGACGCCGCTGGTGCCCACCAGCAGGAACACACCCAGCGGCGCCTTGTCGTCGGTCAGGCCGGTCTTGGCCGCACGCAGGCGTTGGGCCAGGGCGCTCAGGGCGTGTTCCTGGCCGATCACCTGCTCGCCCAGTTGACGCTCCAGTTCCAGCAGGTTGGCCTGTTCGTCCTTGAGCAGGCTGCCCAGGGGCACGCCGGTCCAGTCGGCGATCACTTCGGCCACGCTGCGCACATCCACGTCCAACGACAGCAACGGCTGGTGGCCCTGAACCTCATGCAACTGTTGCTGCAAGTGCAGGCAAGCGTCCCGCGTCGATGATTCGTCCAGGCGTGCTGCGAGCAGATGCTGGGTGAGCAGGAGTTCACGACGGTATTGATCTTCCAGGGCCACTTGCCGACGCTGCAGTTCGGCGTGCTGGCCGGCGATGGCCTCCAGGCGCTCCTCGGTATTGGCGCCATTGAGTTTGCGGTCTTCTTCCAGAGCCAGGTGCTCCAGTTCCAGGGCCGCCTGTTGGGCTTTTAGACGCACCAGCGGCTGCGGCTCGCAGTCCAGGCTCATACGCCCCCGGGCGCTGGCGGTGTCGAGCAGGTCGACAGCTTTGTCCGGCGGTTGGCGCCCGGTGAGGTAGCGCCGCGACAGGCTGACCGCCGCCTGCACCGCCGCGTCCTGGATGTGTACGCCATGGTGGCTGGCGTAGCGCGCCTTGAGGCCGCGCAACATGAGGCTGGCGTTGGCATCGTTTGGCTCGTCGACCTTGACTACCTGGAAGCGCCGCTCCAGGGCCGCGTCCCGCTCGAAATACTGTTTGTACTCGCTCCAGGTGGTGGCGGCGATGGTGCGCAATTCGCCACGGGCCAGGGCTGGTTTGAGCAGGTTGGCCGCGTCGGCGCCACCCGCCTGGTTGCCCGCGCCGATCAGGGTGTGGGCTTCGTCGATGAACAACAGCACCGGCAGCGGCGATGGCTGCACGGCGTCGATTACGTTTTTCAGGCGTTGCTCGAACTCACCCTTGACCCCGGCGCCCGCCTGTAACAAGCCCAGGTCCAGGGTGCGCACGCTGACCGATTTGAGGCTGTCGGGTACGTTGCCTTCGGCGATGCGCAGCGCCAACCCTTCGACCAGCGCGGTCTTGCCCACACCTGGCTCGCCCACCAGGATCGGATTGTTCTTGCGCCGGCGGCTGAGAATGTCGATGACCTGGCGAATTTCATCGTCACGTCCGAACACCGGGTCGATCAGCCCTGCCCTGGCCTTGGCGGTCACATTCTGGGTGAACCGGTCGAGGATGCCCTGCAAAGCCTCCTGCAGTTCGGGGAGCGAGGCGCTGTCGACCGGAGCGTCATCGACGGGTTCCAGTGCGAAGTGCTGGTTCGGTTGCGGACGCTCGATCGATTGTTGGTCGAGCAGCCCGAACAAGCGTTGCAACTGGCTGTCGCTGAGGCTGAGTAGCGGCCAGGCAGCCTCGCAGGCGAGCAAGCCGGGGTTTTCCAGCAAGGCCGCGAGCAGGTGCGCCGAGCGGATGGATTCGTTGCGGCTGTCCAGCGATGCATACAACCAGGCGCATTTGATCAGGTGGTGCAGCTTGTCGCACAACTGCGGCTTGCTGTGCACGCTGCGTGGCAGGCCGTCGAGGTGTTCGAGCAGGCCGCGCCACAGGGTGTCCATGTCCCATTCATAGCGCCGGGCAATCACGGTCAGGTCGCCCTCACCCTGCTCCAGCAATTTGAGCAGCCAGTGCTCGATGCTGATCACTCCGTGGGCGCGGCTCTGGCACAGGGTCGCCGCGGCACTCAGGGCCTGAGCGCAGTACGGGTTGAGGCGGCGAAGCAAAAGTGCGGAATTCTGGGCCATGGGCGGCTATCTCTGGTCTGGTGGCTCGGCGTGTCATCAAAGCTCGATGTGTTTGGCTGAGCGTCCGCGAACGGGCGCTCAACCCTGCACACCGCGAACCGACAAGCGCACAGGCGCCTGCCGGCTTTTACGCGTCAGGCGCTCTGGCGTTCGTTCCAGGCGTCAGAGTGGATGATGTTGCCGTCCTTGTAGGTCCAGGTGACCTTCTCGTAGCGCAGCTCGACCTGTTCCATGTGGTTGTGCTTCTCTTTGCCCTGGTCTTTGATGTCGTGCATTTTTGGCGCGACTTTGACGACCTTGACGTTTTCCAGCTTGGTGATGAAGTACTCGACTTCCTGGCCGGCGTCGTCGATGCGGTACCACTTGAACTCGGCGCTTTTAAGCGTCTGGCCCGTGGTCACAGCCTTGTAGAGGTAAGGGCTGGACGCATCGATTTCCTTGCTGAACAGGAACGGGGTGTGCACCCGCGTGCCGGTCAACTTGCCGGTGTTGTTGTCGGTGGGGATGTACAGGCTGTGGTCCTGCGCGATGACCTCGATACTGCCTTCGCGTTTCTGCACGTTCACGGAACCTTTAATTTCCGCGCCGCCATCATCTTGCAGCCAGAGGTAAACGGGAATTGCCATTTGAAGCTCCTTTTCTGGGGGTTTGCGTGTCGCGGAATGCGACAGGCGGGGTCTTGCCCGGCCCCGCAGCGGGCAGCGCACAGGCCCCCGCTTCCGGTACCAGACGAATATCGACGCGACGATTAGCGGCGCGCCCGGCGTCGGTGTCGTTGCTCGCCACGGGTTGCTGGGCACCGAAGCCCTGCACGGCGAAGCAACTGTCGGGAATGTCGCCCATGCGCTGCATCCAGTCGCGTACCGAGGCGGCGCGAGCGCGGGACAGCTCAAGGTTCTGGCCGGGGCTGCCGGTGATGTCGGTATGCCCGGCGATGACGATCAGCCAACCGGCCTGGGCCTTGATATTGACCAGCGCGTCGATCAGCACCTTGGTGGAGCCGGCCTTGAGTTCAGCCCGGCCGGGATCGAACAGCGAGAGGCTGTCCAGGCGCACCGGGTCGGGAATCTTCACCGGCGGCGGTGCCTCAGGTGGTTGCCGGTGGGCGGCGATGGTCGCCAGCAACGGCAAACGCAGGCGCTCGCCGCGATACAGGCCCAAGCCCAAGGCCAACGGCTCGCCCTGGCGGTAGTAGTCGTCCAGTCGCGCAGCGTCTTCGCGCAACACGGCCACTGCGTTTTCGCGCAGGAGGAATTGCGGCTGGTCGCGGCGCTCGGCCAGCGGGATGGCGTGGTAGCGGCGCAGGTCATCACTGACCTGACGCAGCAGCAGGTTGTTCTGCCAGGCCGAACTGGCCAGTGCCACCACGCCCGCCAGGGTGAACAGCCACACCGCCAGGATGCCCGCACGCAACCGCGCAGAACGCCGAATGCGCAGGGGCAGCAGGTTGAGCAAAGGATCGGGAAATGGCAGGCTCGCACCGGCCACCGAGGGTTCGGACGCGCCGAGGGCGACCCTGACGCGCAGCCATTGCTGCCACAGGTTGCCGGGCACGCGCTGAGGCACGGCCGGCACCAGCGTCATCGCCCACACCAGCGGCACACGCCCGTCACGCCCGGTAAAGTGCGACAGCACCTTGTCTTTGAGCCACGCGGCCAGGCTGCCGATCTGTACGCCCATGGCCAGACGCTCCGTACCGTGGGCGCTGTCGACGGCCTGGCGCTGCCAATCGCTCAAGCTGGCACAGGCACCGGCACTGCGCACCCACAGATCGGGCTCGCCGCTCTCGCAACTGAACCAGGCGTCTTCGTCAGTGGTGGTCTGCCCATAACTGACCAGCATCAAAGGCAACGCGAGGCCGCGTTTTCGCGCCAGCGTGAGTTGGTGGCGGAAGGCACGTATCCGCCCCGCCAACTCGCCGTCATCCGTATGTTCAACGGGGTTGACGCAAAACATCACGTTCAGTTGCCCACCCCAGTCCGGGCGTTGCGTCAACACGCCCGCCACTGCCGTACCCAGTTGGTCCAGCGCAGGCACCCGCACATAGCAACCTTGCGCAGTCACCCGCAACGCCAACTGGTCGGCGGGAACGGCACCGAACAGTCCCGTGAGCCCATCGCCACACACCAGCACCACGGGCTGGCGATAAGTTGCCGCCGGCAGGGGCGTCTCACCCGGCGGCAGCAGTTGCGCGCCGCGCTTTGCGAAACGACGCTCTGCCCAGACCCAGGCCAGCACCACCGTCAAAATCGCTGCCGCTCGTGCCCAGCCCGAGGCCGGAATGATCAGTGCCAGCGTCACAACCAGCACCCCGGCCCACAGCCAGAGCCCTCGCATCAAGTTGAGTGTCATCGCGGCCTCACGCCTGGCCAGGGGCAAGCGTGGCGACCAGGCCACCGAGCATCTGGTCCAGCCCCCACCAGACGCCGACCAGCAGCACGCACGCCATGGCCAAGCGAACCCAAGGCGAGCGCAATGTGCCAAGCCGCTCGTTGCGTGGGCCGCTGCCTTGGGTGGTGAGCATCGGGTTGAGCTTCAGGGGCGGAACGTGCGCATTCAGGGCGTCCATCAGCCGCTGGCGCTCGGGGTGGTTGAGATCCGGGTAGCGCCCGCGAAAACCCAGGAGCATCACGCGCTGGAACACCGTCAGCACCAACAGGTCGGGCATTGGCTGGCGCAGGGCCTGGCGCATGTCCTCATACAGGAACTCACCCGCCTGGTGACGGTTGAACAAGTGGGCCTGCAAGGGCTTGCTCGCCCAGCGCGCATGGGCCGGCCCCGTGGCACGGTTCAGCACGGTTTCATCGAACAGCGCGCTCTGGGCATGGCAGATCAGCGCTGTGCTTTTGTTGCTCACCCCCGCCGCCTGCAACGCTTGGTACACCTGCTTGACTTGCCGCACGCAGCAACGCCACAGCTCGGAGGTGTCTTGCACCTCTGCGCCCTGGCGCAGTTCGACCACCAGCAGGTAGCTATCTTGCAAGAGTTTGTCGATATCCAGCGCAGAGGCCGGGTTCTTTGTTGAGGCCGTCAGGTTCATGCGCGCAGTACCGCGAAAAGTTCAAGTTTGATGTCAACCAGCGTGCTGGGGACGTACAGCGCACAGACCCCTTCGGCCAGCATGGCCTGGCCCTTGGGGTGCCCAAGGTCGAGGGCGAAATACTGGTTTTCCAGGCGCAGTGGAATCGCCGCCGGTACATGGCTGAGCGGCTGCAACGGAATACCGTCAAGCGCGGCATTGACCAGTTGATTGACGTCGTCCGGCGTACCCATTTTGCACAGGCGCGGAAAGTGTTTTTGCAGCTGCGCGGCCGGCATGCGGCAACGCACCGACAGGTAGAAATCGGCACCGTCGCGCTCACGCAAGCGGGCATCGTTGAGCGTGACCTGCCAGCGATTGGCGGCCACCTCCTCCAGCACCAGCGCCACCACACGCGACGGCAGGCTGGCCTCAAGCAAGGTGGAAATGGTCTGCATCAAGGGCGGGAACACTGTCTCCAGTTGCTCATGCCGGTAGGCTGGAATCTGGTCGATATCGTGTTCCAAAGAAAACGTCAGCAAGCCACCGGCCAGTTTGATCAGCGCCTGGTACACCTGCTCGGGATGCCGCGCCGGGTGAGCCTTAAGGTCGGCCAGCACCGGTTGATAGGTGTTCAAGGCGTTGAGCAACCAGAACAGCGACACGTCGGCCACGGCAAAATCAGCCATGCGCTGGTTGCTTTCGCGGCGCATGCCCATCAGCCGTTGGCGCTTGGCGGCCAGTTGGGTCAGCAGGTTGTCCAGTTGGGTCACCAGCCCAGGGTGGGCGGCGAAGCTGAGCAAGGGTGGGACAAAATCAGGGTCCAGGTGCCAGGCGCCCTGCCCGTCACGCATAAGGCGCGCGACGGGGCAGGTCAGGTAGTCGGCGTTGTCGTCGTCGGCCAGGCGCAGAGTCAGCACATGTTCGAGTACACCAATCGATTGCACCTCATCGCCATACACATCCTGTACCTGGCGCCAGTCCTGGCGATAGCGCACAGGCCGGTCGACCCGTGCGCCCTCGAACACACAGTTATTGCCGTTGGCCTGTTCCAGCGGCAACGCCAGCACCAAGGTGGCGCTGCGGCGGGAATCGGACAGCAGCCCCGCCAGCTCCAGCGCCGGTGGCAGGCGATCCACATGGTCGGTGTCGATCAAGGTGCCATCGGGCAGCCGCACGCGTAACTGCGTGGCCTTGAGCTTGCCCAGGTGCAAGGCCTGCAAATCGAAGGCCACCCCCCAAACCCCCCAGGGGTGTACGTGGCAGAGATGAGCCAGACGGTCGTCGGCCCACGCCTCCCAACGCGCCTGCTGCTGGAACTGTTGCGGCGACAGCAAGGCGCCCGCTGCCCACAGGGGGCGGTCGATCTTCATCACATCGTGTCCTTGCGAAGGGGATCAGGCTTTGGCCTTGGGCATCTGCGAAACCAGCGACAAGTTGACGTCCATGCCTTCGACCTGAAAGTGCGGAATCGCATACAACTTGACGCGGAAGAACCCCGGGTTGTCCTCGATGTCCTCGACCGTCACCCGCGCATCGCGCAAGGGGTGGGACGCTTGCAGGTCATCACCCGGGTCGGTCATTTCGGTGACGAGGCCACCCACCCATTTGTTCAGTTCCAGTTCGAGCAAGCGGCGGTCCTTGGTGGTACCGATGTTTTCGCGCTGGATCAATTTGAGGTAATGGGCGATGCGCGACAGCAGGAAGATGTACGGCAAGCGCGCATTGATGCGGCTGTTGGCCGTGGCATCGGCGGTGTCGTACAGCGCGGGTTTCTGGGTGGAGTTGGCCGAGAAGAAGCACGCGTAGTCGCGGTTCTTGTAGTACGACAACGGGATGAAACCGAGGTTGGCGAATTCGAATTCGCGGGTTTCCGGGATCATCACTTCGGACGGGATCTTCACCTGGTTGCCGGTGCCCAGGTCGTAGAGGTGAATCGGCAGGTCGGTGACCGCACCGCCCGACTGCGGGCCGCGAATCTGCACGCACCAGCCGTTGGTAATGAAGCTCTTGACCATGTTGGCCGCGAAGGCAAACGAGGCGTTGGTCCACAGGTATTTTTCGTGGTCCGGGCCCTTGACGCTTTCGATGTAGTTGAAGCTGCGCACCGGAATGGTGTCCGGGCCATACGGCAGGCGCCCCAGCACACGCGGCATGAGCAGGCCGATATAACGCGAGTCATCGCTGTCGCGGAACGACTTCCACTTGATGTATTCGGCGCGGTCGAAGTAGTTACCGATGTCCTTGATCGCCGCGACTTCTTCCATCGACTGTTTACCGAAGAACGCCGGCCCCACCGCGCCAATGAACGGCATATGGGCGGCAGCGGCGACTTTGGAAATGTTGCGCAGCAGCGCAATATCCTGCGGGCCGCGCCCGAACTCATAGTTGGAAATGGCCGCAGCGATGGGCTCGCCGCCCGGGGTGTCGTATTCCTGGGTGTAGGTGTGCTGGTACAGGCCGCTCTGGGCAATTTCGGGTACGTCTTCGAAGTCCTGGATCAGGTGATCCTTGCTGATATCCAGCAGTTCGATGCGCACGTTCTGGCGAAAATCGGTCTGGTCGATCAGCGACTTCACGCCGCGCCAGGTGGATTCGACACGCTGGAAATCGGGGTGATGCATGATCGCATCGAGTTGCCGGCTGATTTGCATATCCAGCGCGGCGATGTGCTCATCCAGCAAGGTCTTGTCCAAGCGTTCGACTTTTTGCGACGACTGCTTGAGCAGGTTCAGAAACACGCTGACCGCTGCGGTGACTCGCTCATCGGGCGAAGCTTCGGACAGCACCTCGGCATTTTGAAACGGCTCGATCGCGCCCAGTTCCAACACTGGATTGAGGTTGATCTTGGCGAACAAGGCGCTATACACGCCCTGGCCCACTTCGGGGGCGTAGGTCTGGGTTTGCTGCGGCTGAGACGATGGGTTTTCTACGGACATGATCAGAATTTCCTTATCAGCGGACCAAGGGCAATCAACGAGCGGACGGTGGCGCCAGGGCAGCCAGTTCAGCGCGCAGTTCGTCGCTCAGTGCGTCGTCCTTGAGGATGCGCTCCAGCTCGTGGCGGAAGGTGGCGTTATCCAGCAGGTTGGATTTGAGGTCGCGCAACAGGTTGCGCATCGCCAGCAGGGCTCGCAGTTGCGGCATTTGCCGGGCGACCTGCTCGGGCTCGAAATCTTTCATGTTGCGAAAAGTGAGCGCGATGGACGCTTCGGCGTTGCCCTCGACCAGAGTGTTTTCCACCGCCAGTTTCACGCTGGGGGAAAACTCGGCCAGTACGCTGTCGAAGTTGTTCTTGTTGATGTCCACCTTGCTTCGCTCAGACAACGGACGTTGTTCCTGACCGTTGCTGTAATCACCCATGACCATGAGTTTGAGTGGCAGCTCTATCTTTTTTTGCGCACCGCCGGTGTGCAAATCGAGCTTGATATTGACCCGAGCCTTGGGTACTTCGTTTTGAAAGCTATTTGAAGCCATACACCCTCCAGACACTCTTTGCGCGACACGCCATTGCGTCACGAACAACAACTGAAACTGGAGTTAATGCTTGGCCGACAGCCTCTAAAGGGTTGCCGTCCTGGCATATAAACTCCGCTGAGAGCTGCAACAAGCAGCGCACTTTCGTGTAATAACTGAATACCCACCCCAATAGAGTGGTACTTCACCCTGCGATGGTTTTACCTTCAGCGAGCGGCGGGCAACTGGGCGCCCTGCTTCAGGATTCGCTCCTTTTTAAACAGCTCGCTGCGCCCGCCCGCACCAAAACAGCGCACAAGAAAATAGCAACTCCTGTCCGGGAGCCACTGCTGGTTTATGTGAGAGCCCACCCAATAAACATAACGTTTAAAGAGTATTACATCCCGCTTGAAAAAATATCAATACGTCACCTTTGTTCACATTTGCATGAACACTCAACACAGCACACCTATATGAGTACATCACGCTCGGAAATTTCCTACATCAATTATTCGAAACTACCGCTAGACACTTAGCCGAACCGAGAAATTATCTCGCTAAATCTTTTTTCCTACACTTGGGGAGGGGGAATCTTTGGTTGTAGGGTTAAAAAACTCTATTAAACGTCCTACACCTCAAGCCGTTTCCAAGAAGCAAAAACCCGACTATTTTTTCTGGATAGCGAAACAAAACTCCGTTACTAAACATTTCAAAGGCTGCAAAAAACTTCTCTTCAAAAGGTTTGGATGTGGCAGCGCTTAACACACCAGGCAACGCCCCGCTGTCTGAGCGCCGTGAGCAGCATCTGCGCGAAAGGCAGCAGGAGGCTTGCTGCATCGAGCTAAAAAGGCCGATTGAGGTAGCACCGCGCCAGTACCGCCCCAGCGCAGGCGCGGGAAATTTTCCCGATCAAGACGCCCTACCCGTATCAACAATGAATGTTACGTGCGTCAGAAGCCCGCCTATCTCTTTGATAACTATCGTATTGACTCTGGCGAAAAGCGATTTTCTGGCGCTATGTCCGTTCGCGGTCGGCAGGAAATTTCCTACAGAGCCATAGTATTCAGATTGCTTGAATATGCATCGCTTGTAGGTGCTTGAGGCAGACCCCGCCTGAGCGTCGACAAGAGCGACTAGGCCAGGCCGATACGAACGTCAGTTTGTTCCATGAGACGTGAACGGCCCGGATGTTCCCATGAACAAACACACTCAATAAGCATTAAAAATTGGCACTTTCAATCCATACGAGTGGGAAGTCGCTCATTTTAAAAACCCTGCTAAATTCAATTCTGTTATCCAGCGAGTTTCAGCGCGAATGATTAACGGAATCCCAACTTAATTATTTTTGCGGAGACGGCTTACGCCATCGACATGAACAAAATACATGCTGTGATTTGGAGCGTTTCAAAACACTGTTGGTTGGTCGTCTCTGAACACGCAAGCAGCGGTGGCGGGCGAAGCAGCCGTCGCGCGGTCATTGATCGAAGTGGTTTGGCCAAGGCGCAAACGTCACTGCGCGTACAACAACTGCCTGGCTCTATCAATGCTGTTTCACTCAGCTTGCGCACAGTACGTACTGCTCTCATTCCGATGGTGTTGACTCTAGGGACGGTATCCATCGCTGTTGCAGGGCCAGGCGATGGTATCTTCGTCAACGATGGCACTGATAACGGCTGCAGCCGGGTCGGTGACTCGGGCTCGATGAGCGGCGTAACTAACGCGGCGTGTACTTCATCCGACAAGTCAACTCAGACTGATCACTCGCTGTTCTATAACCCACTGGGTCAAGTAGGCCTGGGGGCGACGTCGTTGACGCTGGGTAACGAACTCTTTGTCAATGGCGGTTCGACCGCGGCGCTCTCGGCCCCGGTAACCGCGGGTGCGCATATCAATACCCTCGACATGCGTGGCACCAAGGTTCTGCAACTTGCGAACGGCACTGTGTCGGCCACCTCGCAGGACGCCGTGAACGGCGCCGAACTGTTCAACACCGCAACTTCAACGGCCACCGCGCTGGGGGGTGGCGCTCAAGTCACCGGCACTACCGGGCAGATTTCCGCCCCAAGCTATAGCACCACCACCGTCAATGCAGCGGGCAATGTCACCACCGCCACCACCAGCGCCAATGTCGGTGATGCACTGACCAACCTGAGCACCAGCCTGGCCAACAGCGCTAACGTGGGTGTCAACTATGACGACGCGGCCACCAAGGCCCGCGTGACGTTCAACCCGACTGGCGCTGCAACCACGCTGGCGAATGTTGCCGCCGGCACCTTGAGTGCCACCAGCACCGAGGCGGTCAATGGCACTCAGTTGAACGCTACCAATACCACCGTCAGCGCCCAGGGCGCCCAACTGAGCGGTATGGTCAATGACGGTACGGGCATCAAGTACTTCCACAGCGCTTCAACCAAAGGTGACAGCAGCGCCACCGGTCTCGACAGTGTGGCCATCGGCCCGTTGGCCACAGCTGCCGGCGGCGGATCCATCAGCCTTGGTAACGGTGCCACCACCACTGCAACGGGTGGTCGAGCGATCGCCTTGGGGAACTTATCAAGCGCCCAGAGTAACGGTTCCGTCGCGATCGGCTCTGAATCCACCGCCTCCGGCATTGACGGTCTTGCGTTGGGCTGGCAGGCCCAGGCGCTGGCAGCCGGCGCCGTCGCGCTTGGCGGTGAGGCCGCTGCGTCAGGCAATAACAGTGTCGCCCTGGGCAACAACGCCAGTGCTACGGTCGCAAACTCCATGGCGTTGGGCTCTTTCGCCACCACCACTGCTGCTACTGCGACGACCAATGGCGTGATCAACGGCACCACTTACACCTACGCCGGTACTGCGCCTGTGGGTGTGCTCAGTGTTGGCAATGCAACCCAGCAGCGGCAGATCACCAACGTCGCCGCAGGCGAGGTTTCGGCTACCAGCACCAATGCGATCAATGGCAGCCAGTTGAATGCCACCAACACGGCAGTCAATGCCTTGGGCGCCCAGGATCAACAATTCACCACCGCTCTGGGTGGCGGCGCGCAGTTGGACCCGACCACGGGGGCCTGGGTCGCACCGAGCTACAGCACCACCACCATCGATACCGCTGGCAATGCCAGCGCCCCTGCCATCAGCAACAACGTGGGCACTGCCTTGACCGGCCTCAGCACCAGCCTGGCCAATACCGCCGCCGTGGGCGTCAAGTACGATGATGTGAGTACTAAAACCTCGGTGACCTTCAACCCAGGTGGCACCGCCACCACCCTGAGCAACGTCGCCGCAGGCAGGTTGAGCGCTACCAGCACCAATGCGATCAATGGCAGCCAATTGAACGCGACCAACACCTCGGTCACTGACCTGGGCACCAGTCTCAACACGTCCATTACCAACCTGGGTAACAGCTTCAGCACCCAGTTGGGCAACATCATCAACAATGGCGACGGCATCAAGTATTTCCACAGCGAATCCAGCCTGGGCGACAGCACGGCTACCGGCCTCGACAGCGTAGCCATCGGCCCGGTGGCAACCGCTTCGGCCGACAATGCCATTGCCCTGGGCAACGGTGCCAACGCCAGCATCGCCAACTCCCTGGCTCTGGGTAATGGCGCCACCACCGCTGCGGCTACTGCAACTGCCAGCGGCGTGATCAATGGCACCACCTACAATTACGCCGGTACTGCACCTGTGGGCGTGCTCAGTGTCGGTGCCGTCGGTGCCGAGCGGCAGATCAGCAATGTCGCGGCTGGGCGGGTGGCGGCCACCAGCACTGATGCGGTCAATGGCAGCCAGTTGAACGCCACCAATACCTCGGTCACCGACCTGGGCACTAACGTGAATACCTCGGTGAACAACCTGAGCACGCAGATCAGCAACCTGGCCAACACCACTGCCGAGGGGGTCAAGTACGATGATGTGAACACCAAAACCTCGGTGACCTTCAACCAGGGCGGTACTGCAACGACCTTGACCAACGTCGCCGCCGGCACCTTGAGTGCCACCAGCACCGATGCGGTCAACGGCAGCCAGCTGAACGCCACCAATACCTCGGTGACCGATCTGAGCACCAGTCTCAATACGTCCATTACCAACCTGGGCAACAGCTTCAGCACCCAGTTGGGCAACATCGTCACCAACGGCGCGGGCATCAAGTATTTCCACAGCAACTCGGCCCTGGGTGACAGCACGGCCACCGGCACCGACAGTGTAGCCATCGGCCCGGTGGCAACTGCTTCGGCCGACAACGCCATTGCCTTGGGCAACGGTGCCAATGCCAGTATCGCCAACTCCCTGGCCCTGGGTAATGGCGCCACCACCGCTGCGGCCACTGCAACTGCCAACGGTGTGATCAATGGCACCACTTACAATTACGCCGGTACTGCGCCTGTGGGCGTGCTCAGCGTTGGTGCCGTCGGTGCCGAGCGGCAGATCAGCAATGTCGCGGCTGGGCGGGTGTCAGCCACCAGCACGGATGCGGTCAACGGCAGTCAGTTGAATGCCACCAATACCTCGGTGAGCGACCTGAGCACCAACCTCAGCACGCAGATCAGCAACCTCGCCAACAGCGCCGGCAACCAGATGGGCCAACTCGGCCAAGGCGTCAGCGCGGCCTTCGGCGGCGGCGCACAAGTGGACCCGACGACTGGCGCCATGACCGCGCCAAGCTACAGCACCACCACCATCGATACCGCTGGCAATGCCACCACCGCCACCACCAGTAACAACGTGGGCGCTGCCTTGACCGGCCTCAGCAACAGCCTGGCCAATAGCGCCGCCGTGGGCGTCAAGTACGATGATGTGAGTACTAAAACCTCGGTGACCTTCAACCCAGGCGGCACCGCCACCACCCTGAGCAACGTCGCCGCCGGCACCTTGAGCGCCACCAGCACCGACGCGGTCAACGGCAGCCAGTTGAACGCCACCAACACCTCGGTCACCGACCTGGGCACCAGCCTCAATACGTCCATTACCAACCTGGGCAACAGCTTCAGTACCCAGCTTGGCAACATCGTCACCAACGGCGCGGGCATCAAGTATTTCCACAGCAACTCGGCCCTCGGCGACAGCACGGCCACCGGCACCGACAGCGTAGCCATCGGCCCGGGGGCAACCGCGTCGGCCGACAACGCCATTGCCTTGGGCAACGGTGCCAACGCCAGCATCGCCAACTCCCTGGCCCTGGGTAACGGCGCCACCACCGCTGTGGCCACGGCAACTGCCAGCGGCGTGATCAATGGCACCACTTACAATTACGCCGGTACTGCGCCTGTGGGCGTGCTCAGCGTTGGTGCCGTTGGTGCCGAGCGGCAGATCAGTAATGTCGCGGCTGGGCAGGTGTCGGCTACCAGCACCGACGCCGTCAATGGCAGTCAATTGAACGCCACCAACACCTCGGTCACCGACCTGAGTACCAACGTCAACACCTCGGTCAACAACCTGAGCACGCAGATCAGCAATTTGGCCACTACCGCCGCGGTAGGCGTCAAGTACGATGACGTGAACAGCAAGACCCGTGTGACGTTCAACCAGGGCGGCGCTGCGACCACTCTGAGCAATGTCGCCTCCGGCAGCCTGAGCGCTACCAGTACCGACGCAGTCAACGGCAGCCAATTGTTCAACACCACCGCACAGCTCAATACCCTGATTGCCAACTCCGGCAACCAGAGCCAGTTCGTCGTCAACGCGTTGGGCGGTGGCGCCCAAGTGGATCCGGTAACGGGTGCCGTGACTGCGCCAAGCTTCAACACCACCACCATCGACGCCGCCGGTAATACCACCACCGCCACCACCAGTGCGACTGTCGGCGATGCCTTGACCGGCCTCAGCAACAGCCTGGCCAATACCGCTGCCGTGGGCGTCAAGTACGATGACGTGAACAGTAAAACGCGAGTGACCTTCAACCCAGGTGGCGCTGCGACCACCCTGACCAACGTCGCCGCCGGCAGCCTCAGTGCTACCAGCACCGATGCAGTCAATGGCAGTCAGCTTTTCTTGACCAATAACACCGTTGTCGGCCTGACGACTCAGCTCAACAACATCGTGAACAGCGGTTCAAGCATCAAGTACTTCCACGCCAGTTCGTCCAAGGCCGATTCGCTAGCCACCGGCACCGATGCCATGGCAGTAGGCCCCAATGCCCAAGCCAGCGGTACAGCGGCCATTGCCGTGGGCAATGAAACCGTTGCCAGTGGCAGCAGCTCGGTGGCTATTGGTGATGGCGCGAAAGCCACCGCTGCCGGCAGTGTCGCCATAGGCAAGGGCGCCAGTGACGACCAGCGCGGCACCGAGACCTATACCGGCAAATATTCGAATGCAAGCAACACCACGGTCGGCGTCGTATCGGTAGGCAACGCGACCACCGGCGAAACGCGTGTATTGAGCAACGTGGCTGATGGCAGCCGGGCTACCGACGCGGTCAATGTGCGTCAGCTCGATGGTGCGGTGGCCGAGTCCAAGGCCTACACCGATACCAGCCTGAATCAGATTCAAGGCTCGATCAAAAATGTGGACGGCGCGATTGCCAACGTCACCAGCAGCGTGACCAAAGTCGAAGCAGCGGTGACCAGTGTGCAGAACGGCACCAGCGGTGCATTCCAGGTCAACAACACCCGCGCCGCAGCGCAACCCAAGGCAAGCGGTACCAACGCGGTAGCCGGTGGCATGGGCTCGCAAGCCTCGGGTAACAACAGCATGGCCGTAGGCAGCAACACCGTGGCCAGCGCTGAAAATGCCACGGCAACGGGTAACGGCGCCCAGGCAACGGCACAAAACAGCGTGGCCCTGGGGGCCAACTCGGTGGCGGATCGCGAGAACAGCGTCTCGGTAGGTAGCGCGGGTGGCGAACGCCAAATCACCAATGTCGCAGCCGGCACCCGTGGCACGGATGCCGCCAACATTGACCAAGTGAGCCGCGGCATCATGAATGCCAACATCAATTCCAAGGCTTACACCGATCAGCGCTTTGCCGATCTCAAACACAACCTCAAGCAGCAGGACGACACCCTGAGCGCTGGTATCGCCGGAGCCATGGCAATGGCCAGCCTGCCGCGCTCGTCGGTTGCCGGCGGCAGCATGACGTCGGTGGCGATGGGTAATTACCGCGGGCAATCGGCACTGGCTATTGGCGTTTCGCACGTGTCCGAGAATGGCCGCTGGTCGACCAACTTCATGGGCACCACGAGCAGCCAGAATGACACTGGCGTGGCCGTGGGGGTTGGTTATCAGTGGTGATTGCAGACCGAACCGATAACGAAAAAAGCCCGGCCTGCGCTTAATGCAGGTATCCAATGTGGGAGGGGGCTTGCCCCCGATAGCAGTGTGTCATTCACAGCATCAGTGACTGATCCGGCGCTATCGGGGGCAAGCCCCCTCCCACATTTGGTTCACCTGCCTTCAGATTTGCATCAGGCTCGCGCAGGGCATTTTTCTTCTACGCTGAGTTACATCCCTATGCCCACCTACGGATTGCCCACGACAGGATCCCCTGAATGAAAACCCAACTGCCGCTATGCTTTGGTTTGATTGCTTGCCTGGGCCTGGCCGGGTGCCAGGAAAAAACCTCTCCCCCTACTGCCAGCCAGCCCGAGTGGCTCGCCGTGCCCGCCCTGCCCATCCTGCAAAGTGCAGTATTCAGCCTGGCTGATGCCCTCGCCCCACATAAAAACCCCTTGGCCATGGAACAGATCTGCGCCCTGGCCAAAGGCGAGACCCAGCAGGCAAACGTCAACCACTTCATCCAGCAGCAAGGCGGCAATGCACAAAGCATTCCCCCACAGGGCCACCCATTGTCGTTGCTGGTAAACGGTGACCGCCAGGCTCAGACCCGCGCCTGCGCGGCGTACCTGGCAATCAGCGTGCTGTCGCCCCTGAGCTTGAACGGCTTGCTGGTCGAGCAGGCAAGTGCCCCGCCTCAGGACAAGAACAAACCTGTAGAAAAACGTGAGCCTCAGATCGATCAGGCAAAACTGCTGGCAAGTCTGCCGAGCAAGTTGGCCATTGCACAAACCAACGCTGACTTTTTCGCGCTGATCGCCACCGAATTGCAACAGCGTCCAGGGCTCACGCTGGAACAATACCGTCAGTTATCCATGGAGATGTTCGTGGGCCTGGCAGCCGACTATCTGCTGCGTCTGAAAGAACAGACGCCCCCGCCCGGTACCGAATATAAAGTACTGAAGCTGGACGCGGACCAGTTCATGTTCGTCAGCAGTACCCGTACCCTGTTCGAGTATGATTTTTCTGGGTTGAAACTGCAGCAGAACGGCATGACCTGGTTTGGCGAGGGCAAGCTGTTGGGCAAGGATTACTTTTTGAAGGTGGCCTACCTTCCCAGCACCGCCAAACAGCTGAAGAACACACCAACGCCTTAGGGGCGTTGCGTGGGTTGAGCAGTAGAGCAACTTAGGGAGGTAAGCACGTAGCGAATGCGCGCGCCGCCCGTTCAGCGGGCAGGCGTGCGGAAAAAATACCGTGAAGGTGTCGGTCGTGCGGGGTCGATCTGGTCCATAAAACCTTTGATGGCAGCGGTATCCGGAACGCCCGGCAACTTTTTGATCACCCTTGCCGGCGGCTTTCCTTCGGCCTTTGGCTCCATCAGGGGCAGCCCTTCGTAAATCAACGCATGGTGTACACGCGGGCAATCATGGCAGAACGCTTCAAGGTCAAGCATGGCGCCACCGACAAATGCGCTGTTGATGAGCAACAAATCGAAGGGATCAATGGCATGGTCGATCATCGCCAGCAACTCCGCCAACGAAGAGACGGGCGCCACTCGATGGTAACCGCAGTGATTGAGCATCCGTTCGAGGTTCAAGCGCTGCAGGTGGACGTGATCGGCAATCAAGATGCGTAAAGAACGTGTGGGCATTTATATATCCTTCCAAACCAGCCAGCAGACCGTCAGACGCGCTTTCCAGAGGGCGCGCGCGCTCCCAGCCAAGTCAAAAAATCTTTTTCGGTCATGGGTTTTGCAAAAAAATAACCCTGCCCCTGCACACACCCAAGCTCCAGCAACTGTTGATATTGCTCTTGTTTTTCAATGCCCTCGACGACCACCGACATGCCCAGCGCCCTGCCCAACTCGAGCGTGCACTTGATCACCGCAACACATCTTGGGTCATGGCCCAGCCCCCGAACGAACTCGCGATCAAGCTTGATCTCGTTGAAGGGCAACTGGCACAAGCGCTGCAGGGAGGAAAACCCCACACCAAAATCATCGATGGATAACCGGCAACCCATCATGCGCAACCGCACAAGGCTTTCCAGGCAGGTGGCCGAGGCTTCGAGCAAACCGCTTTCAGTCAATTCAAATGTCAGACTGGAAGCCGGTAGCCCGAAGCTGCACAAGATGCCGCGGATGATGGAAACCAGTTCGGGATTGGAGAGCTGCACCGGTTCCAGGTTGAACGCAATATTCAATACTTGCCTACGACTCGAAGCCTCGCGGGCCAACGCCAGGCCGTGCCTGATCTGGCTGAACAGTAACTCATTGAGCAACCCGCAACTTTCAATGGCAGGCATGAACACCGCCGGAGAAACCACCCCTTGGGTCGGGTGGTTCCATCGTGTCAGCGCCTCGACGCCAATCACATCACCATTGAGCAAATTGACCTTGGGCTGGAAGTACGTTTCCATTTGTTTTTGATGCATGGCCGAGCGAACTTCGCCGGCTTGCGCCAGCTCCAAGGGCTTCAGGCTCATCGGCGCGACCCTGGGATCGCTCAAGTGTTTATGCAACAGCTCGTTCAAGGCTTCAGCGTGCAGCGGCTTGCCGAGGTCGCCCAATAGCGGCAGCCCCAGTAACGTCACCAATTGCCGAGCGGCCTGGCGTACGTCTCCCGAGAGGGAACTGCTGAGAATCACCGCGCCCACCAGGCCAACGCGAGCCACGCGTTGCAGGAACTCCAGGCCATCCATGCCTTCCATGCGCAGGTCACACACCACAATGTCCACCGGACCGACCCGTTGCAGGGTCTCCAGGGCCTGGGTGCCGTTGGAAGCACTGAACACATCCTGACAGCCAAGCTTCTTCAGCAGGTTGACGGCGACGGTTTGCTGGAACAGATGGTCCTCCAGCACCAGCACTCGCAGGGGCAACACTTGCATCACTGATTCTCCACAATTGGGTTGCAGCACGAACGCCCGATACGCCCTGATTGCTGGTGGTAGCCGATGCCCACTCAAACAAGGTTGATGGACCTCAACGCCCGCTCCCCAAGAGGGAGCAGGTGTATTCAGGTCATCCATGACGCACATTCATTAACGTTGCGGGTGCGTTGCTTGGGCAACGTCAATGAAAGATGGGGTCGCTCCCTAGCGGATTCGGTAGACGAGAGGTCATCTCTGTTCTTTGAGCCGAAATTATCCGGGGATTTTCCTGACCGAAATGTAGGAAATTTCCCGGAGAGCAATTTGGAACAGAGACCTCACGGTCCTGTCTCCGCACCCACAACCAGTCAGTCGACGGATTGGGCGATCCGTTGCGTCAACACCTGCGTCAGGGTGTCCATCGTTTGATGCAGCGCATCCACTGACTGGGTCAAACGTGCAGCATCGTGCCCGTCGCAATCTATCTGCAACTGTTCGCAACAGTGAATCAGGCGCTTTGCCTTGACGATGCGCGCGCCACCCTTGACCCGATGGGCCAGGTCGGCCAGCCCGGTCAGGTCGTTCTGGCTGAAGAGTTTGAGCAGTCGTACTTGATCCTCCTCGTTACTGCTGAGCAGGTCCTGCAACAAGCTGCGGATTGACGCCTGATCTCCATAGGTCAGTTGCTCGAGACTGACCAGGTCGATCTCGTCGTCCAAGTGCGTCACGTCATCGTTATCGGGCAACGGTTCAAATGACGACTCAACCCCCGACAAGCGTGCGGCCAGATCCTTCATGCTGATGGGTTTGAACAGGCAGTCATCCATGCCCGCAGCAAGACAGCGGTCGACCTCGTCGGGTTGCGCGTTGGCGGTGAAGCCAAGGATCAGACACGGCGGCTTGCCCGAAGCCGCCTCGTCGTCACGGATTGCCTTGGCCAGTTCATAACCATTCATCACTGGCATATTGCAGTCGGTGATCACCACATCAAAAGGATGGCTGCGCCAGGTGCGCAAGCCGTGGGCGCCATCCTGCTCGTCTTTGACGCTGTGCCCCAGATAGCTCAGTTGCTGCAGCAGCAGCAAGCGGTTGGCGGGGTAGTCATCAACTACCAGAATGCTCAACTCACTGGCAGGCAACAGCTCGGTTGGCTCAGGCTGGCTGAGGGGCAATGGGGCCAGGATGGGCAACGTCAACAGCACCTCGGTTTGCGTGCCCAGGCCCGGCACACTGCTCAGCTTCAATTCACCCTCCATCATCGTGCACAACGTTCGGCTGATGGACAGCCCCAGGCCCGATCCGCCGACCGTCAACTGACTGTGGGTGCCGACCTGGGTGAAGGGCGCAAACAGTTTCAACTGGTCTTCGGCACTGATGCCGATGCCGGTATCGCGTACGCGCAACTGAATACTCATCTGCTGATTTTCTTCGTCGAGTGTCGCCTTGACGCTGACCAGCACCTCGCCTTTTTCGGTAAATTTGATTGCATTGCTCAGCAGGTTTGCCAGCACCTGCTTGAACCGCATCGGATCGATCAACACATCACGGTTGGCGAGCTCATCGAACTCCAGAATCAGCGGCAGTTGCTTTAGCCGAGCGCTGGCGCCCTGCACCCGCACCACCTCCTCCACCATTTCCTTGAGGGCAGCCCTCTGAGGGGTCAAGGTCAAACGCCCGGATTCGATGCGCGCCACATCCAGAATGTCGCCAATCAGCTCCAGCAACGCACGTGCGGCGCTGGAGGCCACTTCAATGGCAAACCGGTCGAGAATGCCTTGATCAGCCTTTTTCATCGCCAATTCCAGCATCCCGACCACCGCGTTTATCGGCGTGCGCAGTTCATGGCTCATGGTTGCCAGGAACGTGGTCTTCGCCCGGTTGGCGCCATCGGCCTCGTGCTTGGCTTCCTTGAGTTCGCTGAGTAACCGCGCACGCTCACTGATATCGATCCACCCGGCAATGATCCCTTTGACTTCTCCGCTGCTATCGCAAAATGGCAGCACCCAGTGATAAGCGTCGATCGTCTGCCCGTTGGCCAGCACCAACTGACGGTCCTGAATCTGCTCCTGACCAGCCTCCATCACCTCGCGGTATTGCTGTTCGAACGTAAGGTTGTCCGTTGGCATGATGCCCACGTCAGCAGTGAGCACAGTGCCGATCACCTCCTCATCGGTACGCCCAACCGCTTTAAGGTAACGCGTATTGCACAGCAGCATTCGGGCCTGTCGGTCTCGAACGTAGATGGGGTGAGGCAAACTGTCGATCAGTACATGCAGGAAGTCCATCTGTTCCTTCAACGCATGTTCGGCAGCGGCACGTCGCTGAATCAGGCGGCGCAGGTAAATGATCCAGCCCGCCGCCGCGAGCAACAGGCCTATAGCCACTGCCAGCCACTTGAGAAAAGCCCGCTGGCTGGCCTGGGTACCGCGATTGTCCAGCATGACTTCGCCACGCCAGCGATCGGACAGGTCGTCGAGCTCTTCGCGGGAAAAACTGCGCAGTGTTTTGTCGAGGATGGAGTGAAGTTCAAAAGATCTGCGATCAGTCGCCAGTCGCAATTGAGCCGGGTGTTCACCACCCATCGTACGTGTGATGCGCAACCGGTCACGGTAGAACGTGGAGATCATATACCGCGAAGCCAGCAGGATGCTGAGCGTGGCATCCGCCTTGTTTTGTGCAACCAGCGCCATCTGGTCAGCACGGCTGCCGGCCTCCATCAGCGTAATGTCCGGGTAATTCTGGCGAACATAGGCGGCCCAATAGCTGCCGGGACTGACGACCAGGCGCTTGCCTGACATCTCTTCCAGGCTTTTGGGCTCTGCCTCGCCAACACGGCTGACGAATACATCTGGGTTGCTCATGTACGGCCGGGTATAGCGCAGTTCTCCCAGGCGCTGGTCATGCTGGAACGTGGGCGAAAAATCAGCCTTGCCTTTGCTCAACAGGTCAGCCTGCTCATCAAACGAGCCAGCACGAACCACCTCGAACTGTAGGTGGGTTCGCTGGCTGATTTTCTCCAACAGGTCGGCATTGAGGCCACGCAGCAGGTCATTCTGATCAAAAAAGGTCAATGGCGGGTTGCCATCAATCAACGCCACCCGCAGTTTAGGATGCTCTGCCAGCCATTGTTCCTCTTGCGGGGTAAAGCCAAGGTCAAAGCCCTCTCCGGCTGTGGAGCGCAACCTCCAGCGCCGCGCAATCGACTGCTTCTCGGCAGCGGGAATCGCGTTCAGCGCCTGATTGAGCACTCGCAGCAACTGCTTGTTGTCGGCATTCAAGACAAAACCGACACCGCTGACCTTTTTATCGGCTGATGGTCTCAGATGCAGATCGGTGTAGAAGTTTTGCCCAATCAGGTAGCTGGATGTGATCCCCGCGCCCACGAATGCATCCGCCTGACCAAAGGCAACCGCACTGATACCCTCCAGCGCCGAGGGGTAGAGTTCGATCTTTGCTTTTGGATAAAGCGCCCGGATAGCGGAAGGCTCAACGTAGTGTTTGGACATGGCCAGCCGCTCGCCGGCAAGGTCTTGCTGCACATCGCTGACCGAGCCGCGATTGGTTGCCAGCATCATCTGATCGAGGATGTAGGCACGCGACATGACTAACCCTGCTTGCGCGGCTTCATACTCCCGGGCCGAGCCCAGCAAGTCCAGCTCACCAGCCTTGAGTGCCTGCAGGGCCAGGTCCCTGTTGTCATAACGCCGGATCTGAACATCAACGCCTAACACAGCAGCCAGCAGCCCGACATAATCAGCCGTAACCCCCTCGAAATCGGCAGGGTCGGACGACACCACCAAGGGTGCTGGATCGCTGCGCGCTGTACCGATCACCAAGACCTTTTTAGTGCGTAGCCACCGCCAGTCATGGTTCTGCAGTTCAACGTCAAAATCAGCGGTAGGCTCGCGCCCCAGCAAGGTCAACGACTCAAAGGCCTGCGGGGCGGCATGGGACTGGCCGAGTACTCCCAAACAAAGAAAAAAAATGAAGTAACCCGACAGGCGCCTCATTCAGATCAGGTGATGACGTTTGGCAAAGTCGGCCAGATAGACCACGGACTTGACCTTGAGCTTTTCAATCAACCGAGTTTTATAGGTGCTGATCGTCTTGTTGCTCAACAACATAGCGTCACCGATCTCCTTGTTACTGTAACCACGGGCAAGCTGCTGCAGAATGGCAAGTTCGCGATTGGACAACTGCTGAATCAGCTCATGCTCAGGCGTCTGGTTATCGACCGGGCGCACCGAGCTGTTGGAGAGCACCGGAAAATAACTGAAGCCCTCGCGAATCACTTTGACTGCACGCATGAGTTCCTCAAGATCATCGCTTTTGGAGACATAACCGGACGCGCCGATGGTCATGCAGCGATGGGCATAAAAGGTCGCGTCCAGCGAGGTCAGCACGAGGATTCTGATCGGCAGGTCCAAGGCGCAGATGCGACTGATGACCTCCAAGCCGTCGAGCAGCGGCATCGAAATATCCAGCACGATCAAGTCCGGCACGTGCTTGCGAGCCAGGTAAACCGCCTCGACACCATTCTCGGCTTCGGCCACCACGTCCACCTGCCCGGCCTTGAGGAGCATTTTTACAGACGAGCGAATAAACGGATGGTCGTCGACGATTAATGCTTTCAACATACGAACCTCTTTTTCATCAGCATAAGGAACAGCATCTGCGAGACCGGCACGTCAAACTATTAAGGTAGCTCAGTTTCACGTCGACAAAACACAGGCCTGAAATATTTTAATGGCCTGACTGCGCCAGCAAGCCCTACCCGTTTTGGTAGCGCTCCAACCAAGCGCAAAAGTCAGCACCGGGCATGGGCACCGCCAAGTGAAAACCCTGGCCAAAATGACAGCCCAGGTCAATTAGTGTATCGAGCGCCGGTTGGCTGCCAACCCCCTCGATAATCAGGTCCATCTGCAATGCTCGGGTCAGCGCGAGACTGCTGGCGACGACGGCCCGGTTACCCGGGTTGGCAAGGTCCTGAACGAACACGCCGTCGAGCTTGATCTGGTTGAAGGGCAGCTGTGCCAGCAACCGTAGGGAGGAAAAACCCAGGCCAAAGTCATCGATCGACAACCCACACCCTGCCTCGCGCAAGCGCAGAAGGTTTGCCAATGCCGATGCCGGTAGGTCCAGCAGGCTGCTTTCAGCGACTTCGAATGTCAGGCCCGAACCTGGCAGGTCATACCCTTGCAAGCATTGAATAATGTAGTCAACCAAGTCATTTCGAACCAGTTGGGAGGCTGTCAGGTTGAACGCCATTCCCAGGTCAATACCTTGCGCGCGCAACTGCAGCAGCAATGCAATACCCTGGTCGAGCAGTTGCTTGAGCATCTCATCAATCAAGTCATAGGCCAGTACGGCGCCTAACAGATCACGGGGCAGCAACATCCCCCGTGTGGGGTGACGCCAGCGTACCAGCGCTTCAACGCCAAACAGCCGACGCTCGACAAGATCGAATTTTGGTTGGTACCAGGCCTCGAATGCCCCCATCGCCAAACCGTGTCGCACCTGGTCTTCAGGGATCAGTTCAGGTACCGACAGGTCGGGCGCCGTCAAGACATGATGGCGCAGCTTGAAATTTTCCAATAACCGCTGCAAATCCTGCATGTCCAGAGGCTTGTCCAGAATGCCCAACAACTTCAGGCCCGACAGCGTCTTCATCTGCTTCACGGTGCGATAAAGATCAGCCTGCAACTCGCTGTAGGCTACCAATGTCTGGACGTTTCCCAACTCGCCGGCCACTTTCAGGAACGCAGAGTGGTTGATCGAACCGTCGGCCAGGTCGAAAAAAACGATATCGACCTTGGGCAGCTGTTTCAGCAGGCCAATAGCCTGCTCGGCATCGCTGGCCGATAGCACATTGCCAACCCCCAGATTGCCGAGGGCCTTGACCAGCACGGCACGCTGGAACGCATGATGTTCAATGACCACAACACAATCAGGAAACATATTCTTCAACCGATTCGACTTTAAAGGAGAGGTTTGAATAGCCACGTCAGGCTCAGCGTTCCCGCATGGCCTCCTGGGCCTTGTTGAACGGCTTGATCAGATATTCCAGCACGGTCTTGGAGCCGGTCTTGATGTCCACCGTTGCGATCATCCCCGGCACAATGGCGAAGCGCTCACCGGCCTTGTTGGTCAGCACGTTGGAGTCCGTCTGGATGAACACTCGGTAGTAGTAGTTCTCCGGCTTGACCTTGTCCTGGATGGTGTCCGGAGAAATCGTCACCACCTTGCCGTCCAGCCCGCCATAGATCGAATAGTCATACGCGGTGAGTTTCACCTTGGCGGCCTGGTCCGGGTGGATGAAGGCGATATCCCTGGGTGAAATGCGCGTCTCGATGAGCAACTGATCATCCAGCGGCACGATCTGCATCAACTTGCCGTTAGGCGAAATGACACCGCCAATGGTCGTCACCTCGATGCCCTTGACGATGCCGCGAACCGGCGACAGGACGGTCAGGCGCGTCAACGAATCTTCCCGCCCACGAATCACCGAACTCAACGAACTGACCTCGGAGCGCGCCTTGGCCAACTCCTCCCCCGCCTGCACCTGATAGGAAGAACGCAGTTCAGTAGCCTTGAGTTGCAACTCACTGCGCTGACGCTGCAGGCGAATCACTTCGACGTTGCTGGCAGCGCCGGTCTTGGCCAGTGACTGAGTGATTTTCAGCTCACGGTCGACCAACCTGAGCGAATCGTTCACCCCAGCCAGGGATTCCTTGAGCCGGCTGATACGCTCCTGATGCAGCCTGGTTTCGCGTTTGATCAGCTCGGGGTAGGCCTGCAGTTCGTCAGGAAAACTCAGTGGTTTACCGTCCACCTCCGCCTGCAACCGTGTGGCGCTGGCCAGGACAGCCCGGTAGCGCGCAGCACTCTCCTCGACATTCGATTCGGATTTCGTCGGGTCGAGCTGGGCCAACACCTGCCCCTGCTCCACCAGGTCACCTTCGGCAACGTTAAGCTCTGCCAGGATGCCGCCTTCCAGTGATTGAATGACTTGCTCATGGGAACTGGGAATTACCTTGCCGTCGCCCTTGGACACTTCATCGAGCCGCCCCAGCCACGCCCAGGTGCCCAGGATCAGCACGATCAACACCAGGCTGCCGATGATCCGCGTCGAGCGATGCAGCGCAGCGTCATCGGCCGGGTCCATGGCCTCCAGTGGTTTTCTATTGCGTATATAGGCACGTAACCGCGCCAGTTTTTCGTGAACATCAGCCATGCTGAGGCGCTCCATTGGAATGAGTGGCGCTGAGTCGACGGATCGCTTCCTCCTTGGGTTCATCCAGCACGATTTTGCCGTCATCGACGACGATGATTCGCTCGACCAACTCCAACAACGCCAGGCGGTGGGTGGCAATCAGCAAGGTCTTGCCCTGGGCCCATTGGTCGAGGTTTTGCAGAAACAGGCGCTCTGCCCCTTCATCCAGTGAAGAGGTCGGTTCGTCCAGCAACAGCACGTTGGGTTGGCGCAACAACAGGCGAGCCAGCAACAGCGATTGTTTCTGGCCGCCGGAGAGCCCAAGCCCTCCTTCCAGAATCAAATGATCCAGGCCCGTCGGCAGCTTTTTGATAAACCCATCGGCGCCGGTCAGGGCCAGTGCCGAGAGCATTTCCTGGTCAGCGGCCAACGGCGCGCCCAGTTTCAGGTTCTCGCGGATGGTGCCGTGGAACAGGTGCGAGTCCTGGGTCAACAAGGCCACATCCCGGCGCACGTCTGCCGGGTCCAGGTGTTGCAACGCCACGCCATCGAGGCTGACCAGGCCAGAGCGTGAATCCACGCCCCCGACCAACGCCTGCAGCAGCGTGGACTTACCTGCGCCGTTGCGGCCCAGCACGGCAATACGTTCGCCGGCCCGAATCTTCAGTTGGCTGACTTGCAGCACCGGGCTGTCGTCGCCATAGGCGAATACCGCCTGGTCCAGCACATAGTCACCGTACAGGTGGGCACGGTGGACTTTGTGGCTGTGTTCGGGGTGGTCGGTGGGCAACTGCATCAGTTTGTCCAAGCCAGCCAGGGCGGTCTTGGCCTGCTGCCAGCGAATGATCACCTGGGTCAATTGCGCCATCGGCGCCATCATGCGTGAGCCGAGGATCGATGCCGCCACCAGTGCGCCGGTGGTCAGGTCACCGGCCATCACCATCGGCGCGCCGAAGAAAATCACCACGGCAAACACCAGGGTCTGCATCGATTGCGACCAGTACTGCAAGCGATGGGTCAAGGCCTTGAGCCGCAGGTTCGCCGAGGCGGTGGTTGCGTTGTAGTGGTTCCAGCTCAGCTGGAATTTCTGCTCGGCTTGCAGCGCCTTGACGTCCTCCATGCCCTGGATGGTTTCCACCAGCAAGGCATTGCGCAGGCTGGATTCGCGCAACGCTTCATTGGCCAGACGCCCCAACTTGGCCTGGCACAACAGACCCGGGGTGACCATCAACACCAGCGCGCACAGCGGCACCAGCACCAGCGGGCCGACCAGCAGCCAGAATACGCCGAGGAACAGCAGGAAAAACGGCAAGTCCGCCAGCGCCGTGATGGTGCTGGAGGTGATCAGCTCGCGAATCTGTTCCAGCTCGCGAACCTGGGAAATGAAGGTACCAGTGGAGCGCGGCCGGGCCGAGTTGCGCAACCGGATGGCGTGGCCAAAGACCCTGTCCGACAGGCGCGTGTCCGCACGCTTGCCCAGCAGGTCGGTGACATGGGAACGGGCGTTGCGGATGGTGAAATCAATACCGGCTGCCAGCAGTACCCCGATAAACAGGACGTACAAGGTCGGCATGGAACCGGCAGGAATCACCCGGTCGTAGGTCTGCATGGAAAACAGCACCCCGGCCAACCCCATCAGGTTGGCAACCAGCGAGGCGAACAGCACATAGCGATAGGACTTCAAGTCCTGCAGGACGATGCCCTTGAACCAGTTTTTGTCATACGGCTTGATGTAGTCGTCCACTCGCACGTCGGCGCGATTACCCACCGGGCGCAGCAGGATGACCCGGCGGCACTGCTCCAGCAGTTCCTGACGCGACAACACCGTGGCCAGGCCATGGTCGCCGCTGAGCCGCACTTGCAGCAGGTCTTCGGCGCGCAAGCCTTCGATCAGCGCCAACTGGCCGTCGGCCAATTGCACCAGCAACGGTAAACGCCATTGAGTCAGGTCTTCGGCCTGTAACTCGTCATCAATCTTGACCGACAGTCCCAAGTGCTTGGCAATGGCGTACAGCTGGTCATCGGAATGTGCACTGCCCTGCCAGGCGGCGGCCAGCCGCGCATCCTCGGGGGAGAAGCTCAGGTTGTAATGACCAGCAACGAGCAACAACATTTCCAGCCAGGGCGGGGAAACAGATGGCTGGCTGGCTTGCAGGGGTTCTTGGGCACGGCGGCTCATGGCAAACGCTCACGATAAGTGGCGTCGTTGGCAGCACCAAACGCCTGACTGAGATGGCCTGCGCTATACAGGCAGTTGATCTGTAACCGACGCAGGCTATTGAGCGTGGTCTGCTGCTCGACCCGCGACAAATAGGCCTCTTGCTCGGCATTGAGCAGGTCCAGCAAGGGCCGGGTGCCCAACTCAAGGTATTGCTGGCGGTAGAGCACGCGAGTTTCATTGATCGTGCTTTCGCGCACGGTTTGGGCACCCAGGCTGGCATGCAACTTCAGCACCTGGCTTTGCGACTGCTGCATTTCCTGGCGCGCGCGCAAACGAGCGGTATCAAGGCCGGCCTGGGAGGACGCCAGGGCCCGCTCGCTGGCCGCTTTGCCGGCCTGGATCGCGTTACCTTGATAGATCGGCATGCTCGCATTGAGGAAGACGCTGTAGCGGCTGCGGTCCTGGTCCGTTCCAGGGCTGCCATCCAGCTGTTGGCTGAATGTCGGCTCCAGGGACAGGGTCGGTAGCCCGGCAGCCTTGGCGGCGCTCACTTCGGCCTCGGCCCGGGCCACCCGCGCTTGGGCGGACTGCACCTCAGGGTTGTCCTGCATCTTGGCATCGACCTGCTGGCACGACTGCTCCAGTTCCCGCGGGAAATGGTCGGACACGCCCTCGACCCGAGGTTGCCCGATCAGGTTCGACAATGTGGCGAACGTGCGCGCCAGGCTGGCTTGATGCTGGAAGCCCGTGACCTTGGCGGCTTCAATACGCGACATGGTTTGCACATAGTCCGAACGGGTACTGGCGCCCATGTCCAGACGCTGGCGCGCCAGGTCGGAGACTTTTTCCAGGCTGTCGATCTGGTCCTGGGTGATCGCGATCAACCGCTGGTAATACTGGCCGTCAAGAAAGGCCAGTGCGGTATTCAGGGCAACCTGTTCGATGCTCAGGCGTACGTCTGCCTCGCGCTCGGTGACACCGGCCTGGCTGGCCTCGACGGCGCTGGACACCTTGCCGAAGTCATACAGCATCTGCGAGGCACTGACGTCGAAGACCTGGGCACTGTGACTGCCAGGCACACCACTTTGGTAGCCGCTGCGCACGCCACCGCTGATCCTGGGGTAATAGCCGGCCTGCGCCACTTCTACCCGCTGCACTTGTTCATTGACCCCTTCCCGCGCCCGCAGGATATCCGGGTACGAGGTTATGGCCTGGCGCACGGCCGCACGCATATCCAGCGCCGCGGTGCCCGCAGTGGCCAAATTGCTCACGCTCAGTTGGGGAGCGGAAGGTGGAAGAAACTGCCCGGCTTCAATCAATGAAACCAAGGATGGCGCGGGCACCGTTTCTTGCACTTGACTGTTCTTGATCGGTTGCACGGTAGGCGCAACCTGATCTTGGGGTTGGCCATGCACAGAAGGTGCATTGACCTGCCCGGCCACACTGCCCGAACTGAACGATAAGGCTATCGTCAGGCAGGCAATATCACGCCGGGGATGGAATATCCGGAACATAATTGACACTCAGGGAAAATAACCCTGGGCCATACGGCCCAGGGCTCTGTCATTACGACTTAAACGACGGAAACACCACTCTCGACCCAGAGGTCTTTCTTCGACGTTTCATCGATGTAGTGCACATACTCATGGCCATCCAGCGGCGCCTTGACGCCATCGGGTTTCCACGAATCCGGCAAGTCCAGGGTCGAGGCAGATGTCGACTTCGACACCGTGCCATCGGCTTGCAAGATGTCGTTCAAGGTCACCGTCAACGCAGGCTTGGCCGGATCGTCCTTGGCTTGCAGGCTGACCAGCTTGTTGACGTCCAGGTTTGGCCCCTGGCCCAGGTTGAACGACGGCAGTGCAGTGTCGCTGTCGACGTCTGCCTCCACCTGGCTTTCCGGCTGAGCGAGTTGCGCCGCCAGATCAGGCGCGGGGGCCACACTGGTCGACACCTCGTTGAGCTCAGTGACGAGCTTGGAGTCGGCAATCTTCACCGCCAGGGTGGAGGTCACCGTCTCGCCGTTCGTGTGCCGTACCTGATACGAGAAGGTCTCGACTTCATTCAGACCCGTCAGGCTGAGTTTTGGCGTGTAGGTGTAGTCACCGTTCGCCGCGACTTTCAAATCACCGTATTTACCGGCAATGGTTTCCTGATTGATCGAAGGCACCGATTTGCCATCGACGCTGACGATGCTGGCATCATCACTGTCGATCAAATCACCCGAGACGGAATACGCCTTGATATCAATTTGGAAGGTCGAGGTGAGAATGGCTCCCCCAGCAGTCCTGGCCTCATACGAGAACGTCTCGGTCTGGTCCGAAGGGGTGGCATTGCTGTTCTGCCTGTAGGTGGCTTGACCATCGGCACCGATGCTCAGGTCACCAAACTGGCCTTTGACCACCGTGCGCACTTCATTGGCAAGTGTCGTGTCGTTGACCTTCAACAACGTTGCGCCTGCCGGCAGAATCAAGTCACTCTTTATCGCACTGTTGGCAAAACCACCAATGAACGAGGTATGAACAATGCTGGTGGTGTAGGTTTTGGCCCCGACCCCCAAAATGTCAAAGTTATTGACCGTCACCCGGTACTCACCCGGCATTTCGTAGGCCAGGGAAATACCCGACTTGGTCGCAAGGATCGGCAGAACCGACAGGTTGCCCAGCCCGCCTGCGCTGCTGCTGCGCACGTCAACCCACTTACCATCGATCAACTTCTCCAGCTTCACGCCATTGAAGTTGCCCACATCAACGTTTACCGGTGCCGAGCTATTGACCGTAATGTCGACCTTTTCACTGTCACTGACAATGAAGTGATAAGTGGCTGAAGTCGGCAAGAGATCCCCGCCACCCAACGTATTAGAGAACCAGTTAAGAACGCTGTTGACGCCCGAGCTGACCGGTGTGACGAAGGTAGAGGATTTGTTCTGCTCCAGATTGGCGATGTTTGGATCAATAAACTGGCTGACGGTGACCTCATTGTGTTCCGCCACCAATTGATAAGGCGCCGTTACCGACACTGAACCTGTGGAGGTGGACTGGTTATCCAGGGACGCTGAAGTCACCTGCAACACTGTCCCGCCCATCTGTGCTTTTACCGGCACCTCATAGTTGCCGTCGGCATCGACAGGTTGTTCGCCCAGGGTCTCGCTTGCGGCATTTTTTACCACTACCTTGGTATTGGGGGTGGCCTTGCCGGAGACAAGTTTGCCATCGGCACTGATCATCGCGCTCAGCGGCGCCGGGATTGCCTCGCCTGCTACCTGAGGTGCAATCAGTTCGGTTGGCAGCGACTCCTTGCCTGCCAATTCAGCCACCACCGAAACCTTGCTGCCCGCAGGCTGCTTGGTAATGGTTGCGGCGAACGTACCGTCCTCGCCAGCCACGATTGGCCCGGCCAGCAACTGGCCGTTGGCGTCCTTGACCGACACACTCGCACCCGGCAGGGTCTTACCGGTGATCTGGGTGCCAGCGGCATCCAGGTGAGCTTCCGGTTGTGCAGGTCGATCAACCTCAGTGACCGGTGTTTTCACATAGGCCGGCGCGGACTCCACGCCCTGCCCTTGTGCCGTCACCGCCAGGGTGGTGCCGTTGGGCTGTTTCGGGATGTTGACCACAAAGGTGCCATCCTGCTGGACAACCCCGGAACCGATCTCTTTGCCCTGGGCATCCTTGACGCGGATGGTTTCGCCCGTGTTGCCCTTGCCCGTCACCTGGGTGCCGGCTTCGTCGACTTGCACCTCTGTCGGCGTATTGGAGGCAATGTGCGGCGTCATGACCGATTCAGAAGCCGACACCTTGTCGTTGTTCTGCAACGCGACGTTCAACAGCTGACCGCCCGGCTGTACGGGGATAGTGACCTCAAAAGTGCCGTCCGGCCCGACGATGCCCTTGGCGATCACGGTTGTGTCGTCCGCCGCTTTGATCAATACGATGGTGTTCGGCGCACCCTTGCCCTGCACCTTGGTGCCGGTGGCGTCCACACTCACATCGAAAGGCTTGGCTGGCGTGTCTTCGGCGCTCAGGGGTACCAGCAACAGCGCAGGCTCCGACACCTTGTCACCCTTGACCGCACTGATGGCAAGCCTGTCACCGCCATTCTGCGCGGGGATATTGGCCGAAAACATACCGTCAGGCCCAGCTGCGAACGTGCCCAGATCCTGTTGGGTCTCGAGGTTGACGATCTTGACCGTTTCACCTGGCTTGACCTTGCCCAACACGCGAGTGCCGCTGGGGTTGATATTCAGGTCGGTAGGTGGCAATGGCAGGTCCGCATCGATAAGCGGCGCCACGACAGAAACGCTTGGCGATGCCTTCCCCTCGTCGTAGGCCGTCACGCTCAAGATGGCGCCGGTCTTCTGAGGAGTGCTCAAGGCAATCTCGACAGAACCGGTCTTGTTGACCACGCCACTGCCCAGCTCCTTGCCGCTGGCATCCATGACCTTGATGATTTCGCCCGGCTTGCCCTTGACCGTTACCGCGCTGCCGGTGTCATTGATCACCGCGTCACGGGGCGCCAGCACAGGCACCGACAGGGTGGCAGGCGCCGACTCCAGGCTGCCCAGGCTGACCGTCGCCTTGAGGTCTTCACCGCTTGCGCCGGAAGGCAACAGCACACTGCCCTTGCCATTTGCATCCAGAGGCACACGAACGATTGTGCCGTCCGGGGTGTTGATTTGCACAACAGCGTTGGGCTTACCTTCTACGCTCACCTGCCCGGTGACCGCATCGACAGCACCGAACACCGGCGCCAGCAACGGCACCTCGAGCGTCGCGGCCTGCGACGTAATACCTGCCGCTTGGGCAACCACGCCCACTTCCCCACCGCCCAGAGCCTGGGGCAGCTTGATCACGGCCTGGCCTTGTGCGTCCAGCTGTACCGGCGCACCAACCGGGTTGCCGCCTTTGTCCTGCAACTGAACAGTAGCGTTCGGTTTGCCAGTGACCGACAACTCAGCTTTGGTCGCATCAAATGCCAGGGTTGGCGCAAGCAGCGGAACCACCAGGGCATCGCTGACAGGCGACTTGGCCTCCTTGAAGGTTTGAACCGCCTGCAGAGTCTCTGCGCCAAGGGAGACCGGGATCGAGATCACGCCTTTGCCTTGGGCATCCAACGTCACAGGTGACCCCACCGGCTTGCCGTCCTTGTCCTGCAACTGCACGCTGGCGCCCGCTTTGCCTTCGACCGCCGTCAGGCCGTTTTTTGGATCAACCGGGCCCAACACCACTTTGAGCAAAGGAATGGCAGTCTGTACCGTCGCCGATTCTTCCTGCCCATCCTTGATGGTTACGCTAACCGACTCTCCACGCAATGCCGGAGAAAGGACCAGATTGCCCTTGCCATCATTGCCCAATGTGAGGCGTTCAACCACTTCACCCGCAGCGTTCTTGACCTCTACCTGCCCACCCGGCATACCGACGATTTCCAGGGCGGTGCCGTCTTCGTTGAAAGTCAATTTCGGCTCGAACAGCGGAACCTCAATCGATGGGGCCTTTTCTGAGCGCTTGGCCGGCTTGGCCGGTTCGACCGTTTGCAGCGCCGGGTTGTCAAACTGTGCGTCAAGCGCACCCGTGCGGCTGGTGGTAGCAGCGTCTTCCTGGCTGGCGGTGATGCTTTGCCCGCTGGCGTTGAAGGGTAGCGTTACCGTTGCCTTACCGTCCGGATCGAAAACACCTCGAACGTAGACCTCGCCTGTTACGTCGTTAAATACCTGGAACACGGCCCCAGGTTTACCATCCAGGGTGACACTTCGCGTTCCTCCGTCAACCTGACCCAGTATCGGTGTCAGCATAGGTACCGCCACGCCGGAAGGGCCGGACTCGACACTGTCGACCAATTGGGTGACGGTCAGATCCAGGTTGCTCAATTGCGGGCGCAATGGGATCTGGCCTTCGCCTTGGTCATTCAGGGTCACGGGGTTGCCTATCGGCAGGCCAGTGCTGTCTTTCAACTGCACGGTCGCGTTCGGCTTGCCTTGAACATTCACTAGATTGTTCGCGTCATCGACAGCGCCCACAACCGGCGCAAGCACTGGCGCCAACACGGTGTTGCTGACGGGCGATTGCACAGTGCCCGAGGTTTGAACGGCCTGCAGATTTTCGCCGCTGGCTTCCTTGGGCAGCGTGATCAGGAACTGGCCCTGCTCATCCAGGATCACTGGCGCGCCGATCGGTGCTCCTTCGCTGTCCTGCAATTGCACGCTAGCACCCGGCTTACCGGTAACCAGCAGTTGGCCGGAGGCGTTGACATCACCCAGTTCGGGTTTCAACAACGGCGCGGTCAGCGCGGTGGTGGGTGGTGACTCGATGTTGTCCACGGTCTGGGTGACCGCCACAGGCTGCTCGCTCAGGGTCGTCGGCACTTGCAGTGAGCCCTGGCCTTGCGCGTCCAGCGTGACTGGCGTACCCACGGTGCTGCCTGTGCTGTCCTTCAACTGCACGGTGGCACCCGGTTTCCCCTGCACCAGGAGGGTGCCTTCCGGATCGATTGTGCCCACGACGGGGGTCAATACGGGGACGGTCAGCAAGTCGCTGGCGGGCGATGTGGCTGTACCCGACGTTTGCACGGCCTTCACGCTTTCGCCTGAGGTGTTTGCAGGCAACGTCAGCACGCCTTCGCCCTCGTCACTCAGGACGATTGGAGTACCGATCGGTTGGCCAGTGCTGTCTTGCAACTGCACGGTGGCACCTGGTTTGCCGGTAACCGTCAACCCGCCGGTTGCGGCGTTGACATCACCCAGCTCTGGCTTCAACAACGGCACGCTCTGTGGAGCGGTGGCCTGGGACTCGTTGTTGTTCACGGTCTGGGTGACCGCCACAGGCTGCTCGCTCAGGGTGGTCGGGATTTGCAACGTGCCTTTGCCGTCGGCGTCCAGGGTGACCGGAGTACCCACGGTTTTGCCCGTGCTGTCTTTCAACTGCACGGTCGCGCCTGGTTTGCCCGTCACTTCGAGGATGCCGGTTTGCGGGTCGATTGTGCCCACGGTAGGGGTCAATGTGGGGATGGCCAGCGTTGGGCTGGTCGGCGATGTGATGGTGTCCGACGTCTGCACAGCCTGCACGCTTTCGCCAGCGGTGTTTGCAGGCAGCGTCAACGTGCCGTTGCCCTGGGTGTCCAGGACGACAGGATTACCAATCGGGGCGCCCGTACTGTCTTGCAGCTGAACGCTGGCCCCTGGCTTGCCGATGACCGGCAACAGACCGGTGGCAGGATCGACAGGACCCAACTGCGGTGCCAGCAACGGCACGTCAAGGTTGGTTGTGAGCGGCGGGTTGGTGCCGTCATTGAGCACCACGCCGACCTTTTGGTCACTGGCATTGCCAGGCAGTGTGAGAGTGCCCTCGCCTTTATCGTCCAAAGTGACTGGTTTGCCAATTGGCTTGCCGTTTGCGTCCTGCGCCTGCACGGTCGCGCCTGGCTTGCCTGTGACTACTACGTTGCCGGTGGCTGGATCGACAGTGCCCAACTGCGGAGCCAGCAACGGTACTTCGACGTTGGTCGTGAGCGGTGGGTTGATGCCGTCATCGAGCGCCACGCCGACCTGTTGGCCGCTAGTGTTGCCTGGCAGCGTTATGGTGCCCTGACCTTTGTCGTCCAGAGTGACTGGGTTGCCAATCGGGCTGCCGTTCTGGTCTTGCGCCTGCACGGTCGCGCCTGGCTTGCCGGTGACCACTACATTGCCGGTGGCTGGATCGATAGGGCCCAATTGTGGTGCCAGCAGCGGTACGTCAACGTTGGTCGTGAGCGGTGGGTTGATGCCGTCATCGAGCGCCACGCCGACTTGTTGGCCGCTGGTGTTGCCTGGCAGCGTTATGGTGCCCTGGCCTTTGTCGTCCAGGGTGACTGGGTTGCCAATTGGCTTGCCGCTTGCGTCCTGCGCCTGCACGGTCGCGCCTGGCTTGCCGGTGACTACTACGTTGCCGGTGGCTGGATCGATAGGGCCCAATTGTGGTGCCAGCAGCGGTACGTCAACGTTGGTCGTGAGCGGTGGGTTGATGCCGTCATCGAGCGCCACGCCGACTTGTTGGCCGCTGGTGTTGCCTGGCAGCGTTATGGTGCCCTGGCCTTTGTCATCCAGGGTGACTGGGTTGCCAATTGGCTTGCCGCTTGCGTCCTGCGCCTGCACGGTCGCGCCTGGCTTGCCGGTGACTACTACGTTGCCAGTGGCTGGATCGATAGGGCCCAATTGTGGTGCCAGCAGCGGTACGTCAACGTTGGTGGCCGGCGACTGCGTGTCACCATCCTTGACCACCACACCGACCTGCTGGCCGCTGGTGTTGCCTGGCAGCGTTACGGTGCCCTGGCCTTTGTCGTCCAGAGTGACTGGGTTGCCAATTGGCTTGCCGCTTGCGTCCTGCGCCTGCACGGTTGCGCCCGGCTTGCCGGTGACTACTACGTTGCCGGTGGCTGGATCGATAGGGCCCAATTGTGGTGCCAGCAACGGTACGTCAACGTTGGTGGCCGGCGACTGCGTGTCACCATCCTTGACCACCACACCGACCTGCTGGCCGCTGGTGTTGCCCGGCAGGGTCACGGTGCCCTGGCCTTTGTCGTCCAGAGTGACTGGGTTGCCAATCGGGTTGCCGTTTTGGTCTTGCACCTGCACGGTCGCACCCGGCTTGCCGGTAACCGCCACATTGCCGGTCTCAGGATCGACAGTGCCCAACTGCGGTGCCAACAGCGGCACATCAACGTTGGTGGCAGGCGACTGGGTGTCACCGTCCTTGACCACCACACCGACCTGCTGGCCGCTGGTGTTGCCCGGCAGCGTTACGGTGCCCTGACCGTTGTCGTCCAAAGTGACTGGGTTGCCAATCGGGTTGCCTTTCTGGTCTTGCCCCTGCCCGGCCGCCCCCGGGTTGCCGGCCACCGCCACATTGCCGGTCTCAGGATCGACAGTGCCCAACTGCGGTGCCAACAGCGGCACATCAACGTTGGTGGCAGGCGACTGGGTGTCACCGTCCTTGACCACCACACCGACCTGCTGGCCGCTGGTGTTGCCCGGCAGCGTTACGGTGCCCTGACCGTTGTCGTCCAGAGTGACTGGGTTGCCAATCGGGTTGCCGTTCTGGTCCTGCACCTGCACGGTCGCGCCCGGTTTGCCGGTCACCGGCAATTCCCCGGTGTCGGGATTTAGCGTGCCCAGTGTCGGCTTCATCAGCGGCAGGGTGAGTGCTACGGAAGGATCAGACTGAAGGCCATTCTCCGTCTGAGTCGTGGTAATAGTTTGATGGCTGGCGCTTGAAGGTAGCTCGACCTGTACACGGCCATCATTACCCAGCGTGCCGGAGGCAAGTACCTGACCACCCTCCCCCTTGACCTCAAATGCAGCGCCAGGGCGGCCCTGGATAGCGAGCTTGTTGGCCTGGGTATCGAAACTGATCACGGGCGCAGACGGTTTGGTAGCGCTGACAGCAGCATCTGCGTTTGCGCCACCACCGCCACCACTGCCGCCACTGTGAGTCGCCAACGCCACCACGCCGCCGAGCCCAAGTGCACCAATGAGCCACATGAAGGTGTTGTCACCGTCCTCCACAAGCAGCTCATCTACATTGGAAATCTCTTTTAAAGAAAGTGATGCCTGGCTTGGCTCATAAGTCGCGTGCCAGAATTTCCCTTCGTTTTCCAACACCAACTCATTGTGCAGACCGTCAGCCGCCACAACAAAAAAGCCCTTGAGCACAACCTGCTCACCGGACTTCAACACGATGACCAAATCGTCGCCAGCCCGGGAAGCAGACTTCAGCGTTTCAGGATTCAACGAAATCTTTACGATACTGGGGCTGCCAACGGTGGTGGAATTACCCGTTGCCTGCTCTACCAGTTTTCCAGATTTGATATCTATCAAACTAACCTGCGCCATACGTGCTTTCGCTCCAAATATGAGAAATCCGACTGAGCGCCCTTCAAACAACGTCGAGGGCTAGTCAGCCAAACCAATAACGTCCGGTCACACATGCGGTGTTCGGACATTTACCGGCGCACATACTCGTGAGAAATTTCCCACCAATATGTAGGACATTTCCCAGCAGCATCACCACTGACTCGAGCAGGCGTTTCAGAAAAAAGGAGAGAAAACTCATGACGATCGTTGACGAGCCAGCCAACGCTGGCCCGTTTTTTTGACGTGACTATCGAGCGGAACTGATCAGTTGAGAGGGCTCCCAACCTCCGCCTAGCGCCTTGTATAGCTGGACTTGACTGTCCAGCTTAAGCAGTTGATCGCTCAACAGCCTTTGCTCGGCCGTGAATAACAGTCGCTGGGCATCAAGGAGGGTCAAATGACTGTCAACACCCGTTTCATAGCGCTGCTGCGCCAAATCGAAATAGGCGCGACTATCCATCACCAGATCACGCTGTGCCTGCAACTGCTTGCCAAAGGTGCCCTGCGCCGCCAAGCCATCGGCCACCTCGCGAAACGCGGTCTGGATGCTCTTTTCGTATTGGGCAACGCTGATGTCTTTCTGGATTTCGGCGTAATCCAGACTGGCGCGCAGCCGGCCCCCGTTGAAAATCGGCACGCTGATCTGCGGAGCAAAGCTCCAGCTGCCTTGGCCGCCATTGAGCAGGTCACCCAACTCACTGCTGGCAGAGCCGGCCGTCGCAGTTAAGCGAATCGAGGGAAAGAACGCAGCCCGAGCCGCGCCGATGTTGGCATTCGCCGCCAACAACAGATGCTCGGCCTGCAAGATATCCGGCCGATGGCGCAACAGTTCGGACGGCAACCCCACGGGGATGTCCGCCAGGACGACGCCCTCCAGCGGCGTGCCTTTGGGTAGGTCGTCAGGGATTTTGGCACCCAGCAGTAGCCGCAGGGCGTTGACGTCCTGGGCAACTTGGCGGGTGTACTGCAGCATTTGTGCCTTGGCGGTATCGACCTGAGTACGCGCCTGGCGTACATCCAATTCGGAAGACGTCCCCGCCTGATGCGCCTGGCTGGTCAGCGTCAGACTCGCGCTGTAGCTGTCCAAGGTTCTGGTGGTCAGCTCAAGCAACGCCTGGTCGGTACGCCACGTCAGATACGCACTCGCCACATCGGCGATCAAGCCGATACGGATGCTGTTCTGCGCCTGTGCGGTGGCCAGGTAATTTTCCAGAGCCGCCGCGTTGAGGCTACTGACGCGTCCAAATACATCCAGCTCATAAGAGGTGATGCCGACATTCAGTCCATATTGACTCTGAATACCGGCGCTCCCCGTACTCGACAGATCAGCCGGCAACCGCTGCCGGTTGCCGCTGCCATTCACATCCACAGAGGGAAACAGTGCCGAGCGCTGGATCCGGTATTGCGCACGATAAGCCTGGACATTCAGGGCCGCGACCCGCAGGTCCCGATTGTTCTCCAGGGCCACGGCAATCATCCGTCGCAGCCCGTCATCGCGGAAAAAGTCATTCCACAGTACCCGGGGTGCATTGGCCTCGATCACACCGGGCTGGGCATAGGCAGCGCCTTGCGGCCAGGTGTTCTCGGCAGGCACTTGCAGCCAGGTTTTTTGCGGAATCAGGCTGCACCCCGGCACGCCAATTCCGAGGCACACACAGAGCGTCAACGTTTTAAGTCTCATGCTTGCTCTCCCGACGGGACGTTATCCGGTTGTTTCTTTTTGCTCAACAGGCCGGTGACGAACGTGTAGAACAGGGGCACGAAAAAGATCGCCAGGAAGGTCGCCGCGAGCGTACCGCCCACCACGCCGGTGCCGATGGAGTGCTGGCTGCCGCTGCTCGCGCCGACAGCCCGGGCCAAGGGCAACACGCCCATAATGAATGCAATCGAGGTCATGATGATCGGCCGCAAGCGCAGGCGGGCAGCCTCCACGGCAGCTTCGACCAGCGTGCGTCCCTGGTGCTCATAAAGGTCTTTGGCAAACTCCACGATCAAGATCGCATTCTTCGCCGCCAAACCCATGGTGGTGAGCATCCCGACCTGAAAGAACACGTCGTTGGACAGCCCGCGCAGCAAGGTCGCACAGACAGCCCCGAGAATACCCAGCGGCACCACCAACAGCACCGACACCGGAATCGTCCAGCTCTCATACAGCGCGGCCAGGCACAGGAACACAATCAGCAATGAGAGGACATACAGCATTGGCCCCTGCGCACCCGCGTGTCGCTCCTCATAGGACAAACCGGTGTAGGACATACCGATGCCAGGCGGCAACTGCGCCGCGATGCGTTCAACCGCTGCCATGGCATCACCGGTGCTGTAGCCAGGGGCCGGTGTACCCAGGAGTTCGATGGCAGAGATACCCCCGTAGCGCTCCAGCTTCGGCGAACCATACACCCACTTGCCCGTGGCGAACGCCGAAAACGGCACCATTTCGCCCTGTGCGTTGCGTACGTACCACTTGTCGAAGTCTTCAGGCGCGATGCGTGAGTCCTGGTCGCCCTGCACATACACCCGCTTGACACGACCGCCGTCGATGAAGTCATTGACATAGGCCGAGCCCCAGGCGACCGACATCGTCTGGTTGATGTCGGCGATGGACACCTGCAGCGCCCGCGCCTGCTCATCATTGATGATGACCTGGTACTGCGCTTCATCATCCAGGCCGTTAGGCCGGGTCAGCATCAACGTCGGATCTTGTGCCGCCAACCCCAGGAACTGATTACGGGCAGCCATCAGGCCGGCATGACCGACATTGCCGTTATCCTGCAGGAACACGTTGAACCCGGTCGAGTTACCCATCTCCAGGATCGCAGGTGGCACTAGGGCAATCACGTTGGCGTCTTTGATTGCGCCGAACTTCGCGTTCAAACGCTTGGCGATAGCAAATACCGATAGCTCAGGCGATGTACGCTCGGCAAACGGCCGCAAGGCCACGAACACGATCCCGCTGCTCTGGCCGCGACCGGCAAAGTTGAAACCGTTCACGGTGAAGGCCGATGAAATACCAACGCCTTCGTCTTCCAACAGGAATTTACGCACCTGCCCCAGGACGTCTTCGGTCCGTTCTGCGCTGGCGTTCTGTGGCAGTTGCACCTGAACCGCCATGATGCCCTGGTCTTCGTCAGGCAAAAATGCCATTGGGATCTTGGTAAACAGCAACCCAGCTCCCACGGTCAATAACAGGTAAATACCCATGAAGCGCCAGCGCCGCGTGAGGATGCCTTTGACGCTGCGCTCATAGCGCAGTGTGTTTTTTTCGAACGTGCGGTTGAACCAGCCAAAGAAACCTTTTTTCTCGCGCGCGCCGGCTTTGTGCGGCTTGAGCAAGGTGGCACACAGCGCAGGGGTAAATATCAGGGCAACCAGCACCGAAAAGCTCATCGCGGCGATGATGGTGATCGAGAATTGCCGATAGATCACACCCGCAGAGCCACTGAAGAACGCCATCGGCATGAACACCGCCGAGATCACCAGGCCGATACCCACCAAGGCTCCGGAAATCTGGTCCATGGATTTGCGTGTCGCCTCTTTAGGCGATAACCCCTCCTCGGCCATGATCCGCTCGACGTTCTCCACCACCACGATGGCATCGTCCACCAGCAAACCAATGGCCAGCACCATAGCAAACATGGTCATCACGTTGACGGTGAAACCAAAGGCGAACAACACGCCGAATGTGGCCAGCAGCACCACCGGTACCGCCAACGAAGGAATCAGCGTGGCCCGAACGTTCTGCAAGAACAGGAACATCACCAGAAACACCAGCACGATCGCTTCAAACAGGGTGTAGATCACCGACTTGATCGAGGCTGCCACCACGGGCGAGGTGTCGTAGGGGAATACAATCTCGACCCCTTCCGGCAGGTAAGGCTTGAGCTCATCCGCGGTTTTCTTGACCGCCGCGACCGCATCCAACAGGTTGGCACCGGTGGCAAGGCGCAACGCAAGCCCCGAGGCAGGCTTACCGTTGAACTGGCTGGAAATGGAAAAGTTTTCCGCTTGAAGCCCCACTTCGGCCACATCTTTGATACGCACCTGCGAGCCGTCGGGATTGACCTTGAGCAGGATCTCGCGGAACTCGTCCACGGTGGTCATGCGCGTCTTGCCAATGATCGTGGCCGACAGCTCAATACCTTTACGTGCCGGCAAACCACCGAGCATCCCGGATGACACCTGGACGTTCTGCGCCGAAATCGCGCTCATGACGTCCTGGGGCACCAACTGATAGCTGTTCAACTTGCCGGGGTCGAGCCAGATACGCATGGCGTTCTGTGAACCCAAGACTAAAAAGTCACCGACCCCCTTGGTCCGTGAAATAGGGTCCTGCAGATTGGCGACAATCAGGTTGCCCATGTCGAAGTCCGACATTCGGCCATCGGTCGAGACCAGCCCCAGAATC
The DNA here is from genome assembly GCF_003408955.1 of Pseudomonas sp. GL93. Classification (NCBI taxonomy): domain Bacteria; kingdom Pseudomonadati; phylum Pseudomonadota; class Gammaproteobacteria; order Pseudomonadales; family Pseudomonadaceae; genus Pseudomonas; species Pseudomonas sp. GL93. The sequence continues at coordinate 105,812 of NZ_NKRF01000135.1, read as the reverse complement.
AACATGAAGTTGACCTGATACTTCACCACCCGAATGCCTTGGCGCTGGACTTCTTCGGGCAACATGGGGGTAGCCAGTTGCAGCTTGTTCTGCACCTGCACCTGTGCGATGTCCGGGTCGGTACCCTGATCGAAGGTGACGATGATCTGCATGCTGCCATCGGTGTTGCTGGATGAGGAGATGTAGCGCAGGCCATCCAAACCATTGAGCTGCTGCTCGATCACCTGCACCACCGTGTCCTGCACGGTCTGTGCCGACGCCCCCGGGTAGGTCACAGTGATCTGCACGGCGGGTGGCGCAATATTCGGGTACTGGTTGACGGGCAGCGAAATTACCGCCAACGCGCCCCCCAACATGAGCATCAAGGCGATAACCCAGGCAAAGATCGGCCTGTCGATAAAGAAACGGGACATGGGTATCAGCTCCCTTCGCCGGTCGTGGCGCTGAAGTCGCTGATCAACTCAACGTTAGTGGCCGGACTGGCCTTGACCTTTGCTCCCGCGCGCAAGCGTTGCACCCCTTCGGTGACCACTTGCTCTCCAGCTTCGATCCCCTTGCCGACCAACCAGGCATTGCCCACGGTGCGCAAGGTTTGCAGCTCACGCAGCTCGACGGTCTCATCCGGCTTAATCACCCACGCCGTGGCGACACCCCGGCTGTCGCGAATAATGCCTTGCTGCGGCACCAGTTTGGCCGCCTCGCGCACGCCTTCCTTAAGTTGTGCATGGACGAACATGCCGGGCAGTAATTTACCGTTGGGGTTAGGAAACACCGCGCGCATAGTCACAGAGCCTGTGCCGGGATCAACGCTGACTTCGGAGAACTTCAACGCACCCGGCAATGGGTATGCACTGCCATCATCCAGGGTCAGGGTGACATGTGCCTGCCCCGCACCCGTGCTCTGCAAGCTGCCAGACTCCAGCGCACGCTCCAGTGCCAACATGCGAGTAATGGGTTGGGTCACATCGACATAGATGGGGTCCAGCTGGTTGACCGTCGCCAGTTCCGTGCCCTGCCCGTTCGTCACCAGTGCACCTTCAGTGATGTTGGAGCGCCCGATCCGCCCGCTGATCGGCGACAGCACCTTGGTGTACTGGACGTTGATGCTGGCGACCTGAACATCGGCCTTGGCCTGCTTCCACGCCGCTTGCGCGTCGTCATGCTGCTGGCGGCTGATGGCTTTGGTTTCCAGCAGGCTCGCGTAGCGTTTGGCCAGGTTTTGCGCGGTGTCCAGGTTGGCCTGCGCGCGGGCCAGGGTGGCCTGATAGGTCGCCGGATCAATCTGGTAGAGCTGCTGCCCTTCCTTGACCTGAGCACCTTCTTCAAACAGACGCTTTTGCAGAATGCCACTGACTTGCGGGCGTACCTGCGCAACGCGATAAGCCGAGGTTCGCCCAGGCAGATCAGTGGTCATGACCAAGGACTCGGCCTTGACCGTATAGACCCCAACCTCCACCGGAGCACTGGCGGTCGAAACCTGTTCGGATTGATTACAGCCCACCAGTAACGCGGTGGTGAGCGGAAGAATATGTACAGCACGCGACGGCCATCTGAGCTTCACCAGAAGCACTCCCCAGGAAGATGAAAAAAAAGATACGTGAACCACGATAAGGTTCAGTGTATCACTATACGATTCACCAAAATCAATCTGTACTTTTCAAAAACCCTTGGCGAACGCTCAAACATCACGCAATCACGTGCGCCAAATGTGGTGATCACCAGGACCAGAGGGCGCTATCGGGTAAGATGGGCGTTCGGCAAAAAGGCGAGCGAATACGACATGAGCGACGAGACACTCAAGCAGGAAAAAAATGGTGGCATTCAGGTCATTGCGCGGGCGGCCGCCATCATGCGTGCACTGGGAAACAACCCGAAGGGCTTGAGCCATGCGGCGATTGCGCAAGCCGTCGACCTGCCGCGCTCAACGGTGCAACGGATCATCACCGCCCTGGAAGAAGAACGCCTGGTTGAGTCGATCGGCCCGCAGGGCGGCTTTCGGCTGGGGACCGCACTGGGCTTGCTAATCAACCAGACCCAGACCGACATCATTTCGTCGGTTCAACCCTATCTGATCGAGCTTGGCCAGTTGTTGAACGAGTCGGTTACGTTGTCGTCCTTGATCGGCGACAAGGTGTATGTGATCGATAGAGTGGTGGCTGAACGGGAATTGCGCATTGTCTTTCCAATCGGTATCAACCCCCCCTCATTTGCAACGTCCAGCGGCAAGATACTCCTGGCCGAACTGTCACCTCAGGACCTCGAAGCGATCCTGCCAAAACAGCTGCCGGCGCTGACAAGCACCACGCTGAACAAAAAGGACCTGCTGGCAGAATTGGAACAGATCCGTGTCAGCGGCATCGCCCAGGAAACGGAAGAGTACATCGAAGGTATTTGCTCCTACGCGACCATCATCCGCACCTACCTGGGCAATTTCTCAATCACTGTCGTGGCACCGGCCTCGCGGGCAAAGGTGCATGCCGAACGTTTTCAAGCCGCGTTGCTCGAAACCAAAGACGCCATAGAACGTGTGATTGGCCGCCAACACGATTGAGCTACAACACCCGACTTGCCAGCCCGGGCTATCACGGCCGAGCGCTTGAAAAGGCGTTCCGATAAGCAACCGGGCTTGTGCCCAGCAGCCGTCGGAAGTGCTCTCGCAACGACGTCGAGGAGCCAAACCCGGTGCGCAGTGCCACCTGCTCCACGGACAAATGGGTGGTTTCCAGGATGTATTGCGCCCGTCGCACCCGCGCCTGTAGTAGCCACTGCAGCGGGGTAACACCCAGTTGTTCGCGGAAGCGGCGGCTCAGCGTTCGGGTGCTGACCGACGCCCTGCCCGCCAGTTGCTCAAGCGTCAAAGGCTGGTCCAGATGCTGCTCAACCCACGCTTGCAGGTGTTGCAGCATCCCGGTTGATTCGGGAGGCTGGTGAACGATGAACTGGGCCTGCCCCCCGGCACGTTCCAACGGCATGACCGCATGGCGCGCCACATCAGCCGCAATCTGAGCGCCATGGTCGCGCCGGATCATGTGCAGGCATAAATCCAGGCCAGCGGATGCACCGGCAGAGGTCAGTACCTGGCCGTTATCGATAAACAGAACGTTGGGGTCGACGGTGACATGTGGATATCGGCTGGCCAACAACGGCGCTGCGGACCAATGCGTGGTGACCCGCAACCCATCCAGCAACCCGCATTCCGCCAGGATGAACGCCCCCGTGCAGATCGAAGCCACCCGGGTGCCGGCTGCGGCGGCGTCACTCAATGCATCCAGCAGGTTGTTTGGCAGAAGTGCGGTGAAATCCAACGCGCCGGGCACAATGATCGTGTCGACATTGGCCAGCTCGCTCAACCCCCACCTCACACGCATGTCAAAGTGCGCGGACTTGATCATGCGCGAGGGGCCGCAGACCAACACCTCATAGACCAGCTCGCCAGTCTCGCGGCGGGCACGCCCAAACGCTTCCAGAGGTATGGTCAGGTCGAACGGCACCACGCCATCGAAAGCAAGCACAGCAATTTTATGCGCAGCAACGTGAATTGACATTTGGCTGTCCGATTTGGCTCGAATCCTTCGGTAATTGGCATTTTAGCCAATTGGCTCGGCACTGCAAGGTCGCCATACTCGACCGTCTACCCTTCATAGATACCCATCCCGATGACCGACTTACCTGTCCGCGCCTCTGATTCGCTACGGCCATTGCGGTATGCCGCCTGCGTAGAAGGCAGCAGCCTGCTCATCCTGCTGACCGTCGCCGTGCCGCTCAAACATTTCTTTGGGTACCCGGCGGCAGTGCAAGTCGTCGGTCCATTGCATGGCTTGGCATTCTTGACTTATTGCTGGCTGGCGATCAGCGTCGCCGCCAGCGAAAAATGGAAACCCACCAAACTGCTGGGCGCCCTTGCATTGGCCTTTATTCCGCTCGGTGGCTTTTTTGCGGCGCGGTTTCTATGGCGGCGCATTGACCAACTCCAACTTGAGCAAAGCCCTAGGAAATTTCCTACATAAGTTGGCTCATCCCCCCATGTATTTTCGCGGTTCCTCCTTTGAGTTATCTCATGGCCGCTCGCATCGATGTGCTCCACTTCGCGAAGCGGCTTTTTTACGCCTCTAACCTGCCTGCAGGAGATCATAGAAAGCCTTGTCAGTTACACCGACGCAATAACCCCATCCCGGTATCGCCAAGAGTTGAATCAACAGCCGACGATGAGCAGGGGAATTCCCTATTCAACCTGGCCCATTTCTCTCTTAGCGTTACAGCGTTCGCCCCGCCAGCGTTTTCCAAGCAGCCTTACCGGGGGACTTGCTGCTGGTATGGGTGAACTCCATCCATGGTGAAGCACCGTCCCTCAACGCGCAGCAGCGAGATGCCGCTGGCTTGGAGTGATGCGACCCGCCCGAGGACAGGAGACCGCAATGAGCACGCCAATTCCTTGCTACCACTGCACCCTGCCCGTGCCTGCCGGCAGCCCCTATACCGCTGTCGTCCTGGGCACAACCCGCGCGTTCTGTTGCGCGAGTTGTCAGGCCGTGGCCCAAGCCATTGCTGCCAATAATCTGGAGGGTTACTACGGCCACCGTAGTGAAGCCTCGACCAACCCCGAAACGTTGCCAAAGCAGTTGCCGGATGAGCAAGTGCTATACGACCGGGTAGATGTACAGCAACACTTCGTCCAGCATGAGGGCGAGCTGGCCACAACCCTCCTGATGATCGAAGGCATCAACTGCGCCGCTTGCGGCTGGCTGATCGAAAAACACCTGCGCGCTCTGCCGGCGGTGGCTGAAGCACGACTGAACTTGTCCAACCATCGCTTGAATGTGCGTTGGGATGACCAGCAGCTACCCCTGAGCCAGGTGCTTAACGAGATCAGACAGATCGGCTACGCCGCGTACCCCTATCAGGCCGATCATGCGTCCGAACAACTGGCCAGCGAAAATCGCCTGGCCCTGCGTCAGCTGGGTGTTGCCGGGCTGCTATGGTTCCAGGCAATGATGGCAACCATGGCGACCTGGCCGGAATTCAATTTGGATTTGAGCCCCGAGTTGCACACCATCTTGCGCTGGGTAGCGTTGTTTCTCACCACACCCATCGTTTTCTACAGCTGCGCGCCATTCTTCAAAGGCGCCCTGCGTGACCTGCGCACCCGCCACCTGACCATGGACGTCTCGGTGTCTCTGGCGATAGGCATCGCCTATATCGCCGGGATCTGGACTGCGATTACCGGAGTCGGCGAGTTGTACTTCGATGCCGTGGGCATGTTCGCCTTGTTCTTGCTTGCCGGACGCTACCTGGAACGCCGAGCCCGCGAGCGTACGGCGGCCGCCACCGCGCGACTGGTGAATCTGCTGCCGGCCTCGTGCCTGCGCCTGGACGCCGACGGCCAGAGCCAACGCATCCTGCTCAGCGAACTGCGCCTGGGCGATAAGGTACTGGTGCATCCCGGCGCCATCCTCCCGGCGGACGGCAAGATCCTCGAAGGCCAGTCGAGCATCGATGAATCCCTGCTCACCGGCGAATACCTGCCGCAACCGCGCAGCCCGGGCGACGTGGTTACCGCCGGCACCCTCAACGTCGATGGCACGCTGACCTTGCAAGTCCTGGCCCTGGGCCAGGACACTCGCCTGTCCGCGATCGTCCACCTGCTGGAGCGAGCCCAGACAGAAAAACCACGCCTGGCCGAAATCGCCGATCGCGCCGCCCAATGGTTCCTGCTGTTCTCGCTGATCGCTGCGGCCGCCATTGGCTTGCTCTGGTGGCAACTGGACGCCTCACGGGCCTTCTGGATCGTCCTGGCAATGCTCGTCGCCACCTGCCCCTGTGCGCTGTCCCTGGCCACACCGACCGCATTGACTGCCGCCACCGGCACCCTGCACAAACTCGGCCTGCTGCTGACTCGCGGCCATGTACTCGAAGGCTTGAATCAGATCGACACGGTGATTTTCGACAAGACCGGCACACTCACCGAGGGCCGCTTGACCTTGCGTGCGATTCACCCCTTGGGCGATCTCGACAGTCAGCAATGCCTGAGCCTGGCCGCAGCCCTGGAGAACCGCTCCGAACACCCCATCGCCCGAGCCTTCGGCCGTGCGGCGCTGGCTGCCGAACACGTGCTGAACATACCTGGGTTGGGTCTGGAGGGCCGGGTGGGCGAGCAACACCTGCGCATCGGCCAGCCAGCGTTCGTGTGTGACCTGAGCGCCTGTGCAGTCCCGCCAATGCCGGATGAAGCCGGCCAATGGCTGCTGCTGGGCGATAGCCAAGGGCCGCTGGCCTGGTTGGTCCTTGACGACCACCTGCGCAGCGACGCCCCCGCGCTGCTTGCCGCCTGCAAGGCGCGTGGCTGGACCACGCTGCTGCTGTCGGGCGACAGCTCGCCAATGGTTGCCAGCGTCGCCACCGAACTGGGTATTGACGAGGCCCGCGGCGGCCTGAGCCCGAATGACAAACTGCAAGTGCTGCAACAATTGCATCGCCAAGGCCGCAAAGTGCTGATGCTCGGCGACGGGGTCAACGATGTTCCGGTGCTGGCCGCTGCGGATATCAGCGTGGCCATGGGCTCGGCCACCGACCTGGCCAAGACCAGCGCCGACGCGGTGCTGCTGTCCAACCGCCTGGATGCGTTGGTGCAAGCCTTCAGCCTGGCACGGCGCACACGTCGGATAATCATTGAGAACCTGCTGTGGGGGGCGCTGTATAACGGCCTCATGCTACCGTTCGCCGCCCTGGGTTGGATCACGCCCATTTGGGCCGCAATCGGCATGTCCATCAGCTCGTTGACGGTAGTACTCAACGCCTTGCGCCTGACCCGGATGCCGCGCCAACGCTCCGCCTCAAACCCATGAAAAGGGCATGGAGCGAGCCTCCCTGCCCTACAGATAATGTGACCTTGATCTGGCTATATTTTTCATGCGTTGAAACGTCGATAGCGCCAGAACTTTTCGATGTGACATTTATAAGAAGACGCAACATCTTCTCTTGCTGCCGTGAGCGTCATTGATGAACAGCTACTTCCAGACACTCGATTTATCCCCCATGTACCGCAACCTGGTCTTTCAGTCGCGCAGTGCGGCGGACTTTCAGGCGTACCTGCGTCAGGCACTCAGCAATCACGTAATGCGCTGGGGGCCTGGTGAAGTGGACTCCGCGCTGTACAGCATCGATACCCGGCACCTGAGGCTGATGATTCTTCGCTATGGGCCGGCCGTTGAGATCCGGCCCGATCCGTGCGATGGTTTCATTCTGGTCCAGGTACCCTTGCGGGGACGCTCGGTCATCAAAAGTGACGGGGCAACCACCTCCATAGGCCCTGGTCAGGTCGCCGTTCTTGCACCGCGACGGGAAATCAGCTTTCGCTGGAGCGAAAACTGCGAGCAACTCATTCTGCGGGTGCCGTCCGCTTTTGCCAGAGATGCTGCTTCGCGGCTTCATACACCGCTTACGGAACTGAACGAGGGGGTAGATCTGGAGCCCGTGGTACTGCTGGACAGTCACGTGGCTGCGCAATGGTGCAGCCTTGTTCAGTCGCTCGTCGACCAGATAAACCCAGGGCACGGCGACGGTTTCGGCCATTGCCACCCCGCCTGGCTGGAGTATCTGGAGATTGGGTTGGCCCTGCTCCTTTTAACCCATACACACAAACAGCCTGACACGCCGGCGAGCCATGCGTCACAGCCTCCGTCAACGAAGCGCTCGGCACTCGACGCGGCGCGCCAGTACAGCCTTGCTCATTTGTGGGCGCCAATCTCACTGCAAGACCTGGCTCGCGCAGCCGGAATCAGTTCACGCACACTGCACACCTTCTGCAAAAAGGAGTTCGGCGTAGGCCCCATGGCCTGGCTACGCAATATCCGCCTGGACGAAGCCCGCCGCAAAATTATCGCCCACTCGCCCAACAGCATTACCGACATCGCGCTGGCGGTTGGTTTCGGGCCTCTGGGTCGGTTTTCGGCGTACTACAAGGATAGGTTCGGCGAGCTGCCAAGCACCACGTCGGCATTGCACAAGTGTGCAACGCCTTAGCTTCCACACAAACCACGCCGGAACTTATCAGGCAACGACTGCGACGGCCTCGATCTCGAACAATATGCCATCGAGTGCCAGACGCGGCCCCCCCCTCCTCACTATTTATTAATAGGGGATCTGAGCCAAATAAAGCACTTGATGCTGGCTCGCACTCGTATTCAGATGGCGTGGAGCAGTCGCTTGTTTCTACGGCATACTTCATTCGTCGCAGCCGCAATCCCATCCGTGATTGGCGCGAGATGAGGCAGCAGCATGGAGAGTATCTCGTCGTCGGCCTGCTCCGGTGTACCCGATGTAAAAGGTGGGGCTGGATCGTACTCAAGAAACAGCGTCATGCCCTTGGCAACATCTTCGCCAATCAATGTCGCCACGACCTTCAGGCCGAAATCGATACCCGAAGTAATCCCGCCGCCCGTGATCCGATTACCGTCAAAGACGACACGTTCCTTGACCACTATTGCACCCAGCCTGCCAAGCTCATCACGCGCTGACCAATGAGTCGTCGCCTTGACGCCCGTCAGAAGTCCGGCTGCGGCCAGGATCAGTGACCCGGTACACACCGATGTGATGTAGCGGCTGGAGCGGCCTTTTTCCCGGATGAAAGACAGTATCTCGGCGTCCCGCATCATGCGACCGGTACCCGCGCCACCCGGTACAAACACGATATCGAGATCGCTGGGGCAGTCGGCCAGTGTGCAATTGGGGTTGATCGACAGGTTTGTGTCGGTTTGTACGGGCTCTAGTGTCTTCCAGACGAGATAGATGTCGGCAAACTTGCTGAATACCGTTTCCGGTCCCAGCAAGTCCAGCAATGTCATATCTGGATAGCACAGCATTGCGATCTTTAGCTTGGTATTCATGAGCCAGCTTTCCTTTAGGTTGGATGTCTTTCGTCATCGATCCAATAGGTAACATCGCCGGTCCTTTGGCACATGGATGATCTGTAAGGGACTTACTTGGTCGTCGATTTGCTTATTTTACGAAGGAGCATGAACACACCCATGAAGGCACTGATCAAACCGCTTATAAGTCCGGTAATGGCATGCCCTATCGAGTTCTCCAGGGAAGAGAGAGGCAGCGGTGAATTCTGATTCACCAAAAAAGATATGACGGCCGAAATGATTCCGCCGATCAAACCTGCAATAAGCGATTCTTTCAGAATGACGTTCATGAAGGCGTTCCCTTTTACGATTTTCAAGAAGGTAATCATTCACGGGGGCGAGAGGTTCTAAACGTTCGGAACTACTCCTGGCGTGAACAGGCGAACCGTCGCAAAGGGTGACGATCGAACTCGCCGCGCCTCCCAACCATCACCCTCGGCAACCAGGTTCGCTCCGCGATGCGGGCAGCGGTAATAGAGCCCGCTGATCTTCTGGTCATTGACCCGCACCATGATGACTTTGTGGTCGCCAAGCTGGGTGGCGTGATAGTCGCCGGCCTTCGGCACCTGGCTTTCACGGCCCACATGGACCCGGGCCTGTCCGTAGGCTCTCTGCATTTCCAGGGACAAGATCTCGGGGTCGGTATAGACACGCTTGTGAACGTCATCTGGACGTACAAGCTGCCTCAATTCATCCGTGCTGATCATGGAGGGAACCTCTAGTGACTGGCTGATCGAAAGACCGCTTGAAGCACATTGCGGGCTACGATTTTGCCGCCTCCCATAACGATCAAATAGCCAGGAATCGCAAAGCACTATCCGTATTTCCCTGCTGAACAGTAAGGGGCCGGCGAACACACCTTCCGAACTCCAGCATTAAGGACTTTTTTGCCAGCAATCTTAAATCTTCAATGCAAGTGATCGGTGTCGTCATTACGTGTTTTCTCACTTAAGGAGCCTTCGCCGTTGACGCTGACAAATCAAGCGTCACATTCGCACCGTCAGAGCGCTCCGAATCTGCCGAGGGCACTGGCGCTGGCAGACGCACCTGAATGACCAACCAGGCGGCAATGACTGCAGGAATCGCGCAGTAGAAGAAAATCTGCGGCACTGGAATATGCATCGCCAACAACATGGCGCCGAACAGCGGACCCAAGATTGAACCAAAGCGACCAATACCCAGCGCCCAGCCTGCTCCGGTGGCACGTACGTGGGACGGATAGAAGTTGTTGGTAAAAGCGTTGAGCGCCAGTTGACCGCCAATGATGAAAAAACCAGCGACGAAAGCCAAGCCCCACAGGTAACGCGGGTTTTCATGGTGCAGGCCGAGCATAATGGTGCATACCGCACCACTGACAAACACGGCCGAGAACAGACGCACCTTGTGTTGCAAGCGATCGGCGAGCCAAGCCAGACAGACCGCCCCGAAGGTACCGGCGAACAGGAATACCGAAGTCACCAGGTTTGCCTCACTCAACTTCATGCCACTCTCAAGCAACAGTGAAGGTAACCAACTGATCATGAAATACACCAGAATCAGGCTAACGAAAAATGTTGACCAGATCAGCAGAGTCGGACGCGCATAACCATGCCGAAACAACTCAATCACCGTGAGCCTACTGCCTTGTTCTGGCTCATTTTGCGCAACTGATGCGACCGGAGGCTGCCAGTCCGGCACTAAACGCGCAGTGATTTTGCGTAGACGTATATAAGGTGGCTGGTCACGCAACAGACGTGGCAGCGACTCGGGGAGGTATTTGAGCAGAAAAGGTAACAGCAACACAGGCGCTAACGCTCCGGCAATAAACACCGAATGCCAACCAAAGCTGCTAATGAAGCCAGCGGCGACAAAACCACCCGCCGCACCACCAAAGGAGAACCCACAGGCTGCCATCGTCACCATCATGGTGCGCAGGCGAGGCGGAGAATAATCAGACATCAACGCCATCGCGCAGGGCATCGCCCCGCCCATGCCGATACCACAGATAAAACGTGCGACCATCAGGCTGCTCAGCGAATTGACGAATACCGTCAACGCCGTGAGGGTCGCGTAGATCACCACGCTGGCCAGCAGAATTCGCCGCACGCCAAACCGATCTGCCAGTGGCGTTATCGCTAGCGCCCCCACGGTCAGTCCCAACAAGTTGGCACTGAACACTGGCCCGAACGCCGCTTTCTCCACCCCCCACTCCTGAGCCAACACCGGTACCACATAAGCCAGCACGTGGGCGTCGTAGCCGTCAGTCACCATCAACAATGTGAGAAGTAAAAGAATCCACCACTGGTAAGACGACACGGGACGGGCGTCGAGCGCCACGCGAAAACTGTCAATCTGATTATGCATTGCCGGTACTCATTTGTTTTTATGGTTATGAGGAGAAATCACCAGTCTTGTGCACGTTTTTATCGGGCGTTTTAAACCCAGGCTCTTAGAATGGTCCTCTGATGAACGGTAAGGGGCGACCAAGCGGAATCATGTAGGAAATTTCCGAGCCGGCTTCTGGGTGACCCGCATTTACAAGCAGTCCTGGCGCATGGACTGGCGCGATCAAGAAGACGTGGAATACCGAGGTAGCTTGCGGCCGGAGGATATGCCACTAAAGGCCTGCCCACAGCGCAGACCGGGCAACGCTCAGGTTCTGGGAGCTCTGTGCTGTCTGTGGCATCCCGCGTGCTGGTTACTTCCAGTCACCCGGGATGAGCAGTACAGCGCCGTTGAACGCAGAAAATTTTCTACATGATCTCGCCATTACATTTCATGTTTTTTAAATCTGCGTCACATACCCACTGAAAGAGTTGAAAAATACGATTCCTCAGCGATGGAAGGTAACGCTGTCGGTGATTGGCGCACGATCAGTAGGTGCCTGATTGCCGGGTGCACTCTCATCCGGGTAACCAAACGACATTCCAAACAGCATTTTCATTTCGTCAGAAATGCCGAGCACCTCCCTGATCGACTTTGCGAAAAAACCGAGGGAGGTTTGCGGGATACCGCCTAAGCCCCGAGCAGCAAGCGATAAGAGAAAGGTTTGACCATACATACCAATATCTCCGGCCGTCCGGACACTGTCACCAAAAACCGGCATAAATAAAAAGACCGCCTGGGGTGCGTTGAAAAAGGAAAAATTCAAGGCTGTTGCTTGACGGTGCCTCGCCTCATCCTCGCGCGGGATGTTCATCGCCTCGTAATAGGCTTTGCCCTGCGCGTTCTTGCGATCCGCATAAATGCCGTAGAAAGCGTCCATATCGAATGAAAAGTCAGGAGTGAATTCGCCAGCTGCATTTTTCGCGTGAAGAACCTGCGACAGCTCTACTAATTTCTGGCCACTGACTATATGCACGTTCCACGGCTGGGTATTGCAGTTGGAAGGCGCGCACTGGGCGTCTTTCAGAACCTCTTGAAGGATGTGATCAGGTACAGGGGTGTTTAAAAAACCACGGAAGGACCGTCGGCTCCGTGCTGTTTTTTGAAACGGTAACGTGTCATCCATCGGCGTTGCGTCATCCAAACCAGCCATTGCAAGCGTCATAACTTCCTCTTGATCAAATATAAGAATTTCAGGCGCCCAGTGGTAAATTGAGCAATGAGCCATTGCGACCACATCCTATCAACGCATAAAGCTCCAACGGACGCAGAGGTGTTTGCAGAACCCCTCGAAGGGGAATGTCATGAGCTTTCGCCCAGAGAATCAGGTTTTGACGCTGTTGAGAATTTACGTCGGCAATCGCAACAACCGATAAGATCGCGCGGTATCGGGTAAACAATTTCAAATTCTCTGCGTCGTTAGGCAGGTCAAATGCGTCATACACCAAGTATTCAAAGTGCTTGCCCGCTTCCAGAGCATCGACCACCTCACTGACGTTGTTGCACAAGCAGAGCAAGAAATACCCCAGATGATTGAGCGTGCGGGCATAGGCAAAAAGCGTGCTGGGATTCTTGCTGACGATAAGAATTCTCCCCGATCCGGTGTGCACTGCTCGCTCCTCGAAAAACGCCAAAGTATCCCGTTGTCGTCGATGGGCCTACGGGATAAATCTCGGCATTTCCTTGGTTTTTCTTGGATTTCAAAAAAGCGTACTACTCACAACAGAAGCAAGATCTTTCTCGATTTCCAGCAAGAAATTTCGCCCCTCTGTTGAGCGCAAAACCTGGAGCTGAGCGCATACCGGGTCTGCAATAATGGCTCACTAAGATAAACAGACTGTTGACGTAAAAAATTCAACCATACTCAACCAGGTCAGTGCCGAGTCGCATGGAAATAGCGCGGTGTACTCCTGAATCCCCCTTCTGCATTCCATAAGGCTAAGCAACTGAAAAATGAGAAAAAAAGTACTGATCGTCGATGATCACCCAATGGTCCGTCACGGTATTCGCGTAGCCCTTGAGTCCATCGGATTCGAGATAATAGGCGAGACCTCCGATGGAGCCGACGCCGTCCAATTGATCGAGTCGTTGAAGCCAAACGTGGTAATTCTCGACATTGGCCTCGAAAAAGTGGACGGCCTGACGATATTGAAACGTATCGTGCGGGAAAAACTTGAAACCCGAGTGCTCGTCTACACATCACAGACCAAAGATACCTTTGCCAGCCGTTGCTTTCAGGCCGGTGCCAGCGGGTTTGTCAGCAAGAGCGAGCCCATGGTCCAACTGCTCAAGGCGATCGAAACGGTCGCTGACGGCTATGTGCTCTTTCCAAGGGATGTCATGCCTTTTTTTTCAGGGACCTCTGTAGCAGGGGAAACTGGCGCCTTGGAAAATCTTACAGATCGCGAAATGCATGTGATGCGGTTGCTGGCTGAAGGTTTTTCCAACCGCGATATTGCGCAGAAACTCAACCTCAGTACCAAAACGATCAGCGGCCATAAAATCAACATTCTCATGAAGTTAAACGTCACCTCGGTAGTGGAGTTGGCTAACATCGCCAAACAACATAACCTCATCTGAGCCTGAGTTCGTGAAGACGATATTTCCCCAAATTAGTGCCCTCCTCTTTGTGCTGATGTTCGGGATTTACAGTCAGGTTCTTGCCGAAACCGGTGACCTTCAGCCTAAGGCGCGACAAACGCTTAACGCCGTGAAAATCCAGCTCAACGAGCAAGAGCGGGCCTGGCTCAAGCACAAGCAAGCATTGATCGTCGGCGTGAGCACTGAATCCTTGCCGCCCTACCGGATCATCAACGACCACTCGAGTTTTGAAGGACTTACAGCGGATTATCTCGTGGCACTGCAGCGTGAGTTGGGAGTGTCTATCGAGGTCAGGCCGTTCGACTCGAGTAAGGAAATCTTTTCCGCGCTGCGCGAGGGGAAAATCGACCTGGTTGCGTACGCGACAATTCTGAATACCAAGAGTACCGATGCGCTTTTGACGCCCCCCTATGCAGTGACACACCTGACCCTTTTTACCGAAAATGGCGACCGTAACGAAAACAACGCCCTGGGTTCCGACCTGAAAATCGCTGTGGCCAATGATATTGCTCTTGCACTGTACAAAAGCAGCGGAGGACAAGGCACATTCACTTCATACCCTTCATCGTTGGCAGCAATGACGTCAGTGCTGACGGGCACTAATGACGCCTACCTTGGCGATCCTGCCTCCACCTACTCTCTATCCAGCCAGTTGTTCAGCACGAGAGTAGGCGTCAGCCAGCGCACACCGCAGCCAGAGATCAAAATCGGCTTTGCGATTGCCCCCGATAACCAGATGCTGGCTGGCCTGTTCGAACGCGCACTAGGCGGGTTAACGCGCTGCCAACTGGCTGACGCCCAATATTTCTGGGGTGATAACCAGCGATGTGATGGGTACGATTTTCGCGCCCGTCTTACCGATTCCGAGCGCACTTGGCTGGACACCACCCAGACTGTGAAATTGGCAATCAGCGAGGATTTGGCACCCTACGCCTTTTTCGACAGCGATGGTCGTTTGAACGGAATTGCCTCTGACTTGCTGGAAATTATTCGCCGCAAATCAGGCATTCAGTTCCAGATCATCCGTGTGAGCTCATTGGGTGAGGTTGATGCCCTGCTGGCGAATGGCGAGGCAGACCTCGGCATTCTCACAGAGGCCAGTCACGCACCTTTGCGGTACCTGCGCAGCCGCCCGGCGGGGGCTAATGCTTACCTTTTTGCCACGCGCAAGGACCACCAGACAGTCCTGAATGACCAAAGCATGGCAACAGTGGCTGTGGCGAAAGGCTATCTTTTGTCCCCGATCCTCGCCCGACAATACCCCCATGTACGTATCCAGGAAACCGACACATTGGGTGAAGCCTTCAAGCTTGCTCGTGATGGCGACGTGGATATCGTCCTCGCTCCCGCGAGCGTCATACGCTACTACCTTTCGTACAAATTCGAGAGCAGCCTGAAAGTTGGAGGCATTGTTAATATTCCCAACGCTAGCGTTGTGTTTGCTACTTCCGAACATCATTCACAGCTGATTTCTATAGTCGATAGAGTGATGGCTGAAATCCCCCCGCGGGAGTTCGTGCAGATTCACGGTCGCTGGCGTGCCAACTCGGCAACTGATGAAAAATACTGGGAGGGGATAGCCGCTTACATCTGGCGATCGTTTGAAATTCTGGGCGCACTGCTACTGATCGCCGGGTTGTGGATCGTGACGCAGCGCCGCCGCATTCTGCACAAACGCCAGGACTTGAAGCAACGGCAGATATTGCTGGATGAACTGCAGGTAGCCAAGGAAGCGGCTGAGACGGCCAGCCGAAGTAAATCAGTGTTCCTGGCCACCATGAGCCATGAAATTCGCACGCCTCTCAATGCGATCATTGGCATGCTGGAACTGGTGCTTACTCGCAAAAACAAAGCCGAGTTAAACACACAGTCCGTACACATCGCGTACGAGTCAGCTACCGGTTTGCTGGCCCTCATTGGTGACATTCTCGACATATCGCGGATTGAATCTGGAAAAATCAGCTTAGTTCCAGAGCCTAACCGGATCAAAACGCTTCTGGAGTCGACAAGCCATGTGTTCTCAGGCTTGGCGCGGCAGAAGCAGTTACATCTGCGGCTGGATATCGCCCCGCTGTCGGCGGAATTGGTTTGGGTCGACGGGCTGAAAATCAAGCAAATCTTGTCCAATCTTTTAAGCAACGCAATCAAGTTCACTGAGCGTGGAAGTGTCGAGGTTCGCTGCCAGGTAAACCCAACGAGCGATACACGCCTGCACTTTCAGATCAGCGTTACCGATACCGGCGCAGGCATTCCTGCCGAGCAAATCGATCAAATTTTCAAACCATTCTTTGTGACGAACGCGGCCGTCAGCGACCCTAATGCCGGCGCAGGCCTGGGCCTGGCAATTTGCAAGGAAATCAGCGAATTAATGGGCGCAAGCCTGGAAGCCCAAAGCACCCCGGGGGCCGGGACCCGCATAACGTTCAGTGTCGAACTCGAGCGCGTCAGCTCAGAGCGCGCAGTCTGTGAAGACAATGCCTGCAAGCCCGTGAAAGCCGACAGTGATGAGCCACTGACCGTGTTGATCATCGAAGATCATCTACCTAGCCAGTATTTGCTCTACCAGCAGATCTCCTATCTGGGGCACCGCGCGCTGACCGCCAGTAACGGCCTGGAAGGCTTGGCAATGTGGCAAGAGCACGCTGTCGATGTTGTGATCACCGACAGTAACATGCCAGAGCTGAGCGGCCACGAGATGACCAGAAACATCCGCGCAATGGAGCAAGCTCAAGGTATCCGCCCATGTTTGATCATTGGGCTGACGGCCGACGCCCAGCCCGAAGCGCATGAGCGCGCTCTGGCCTCGGGTATGGATCACTCACTGGCCAAGCCGATCACGCTGGCTGTGCTGAACCGCTGGATTCCCATGCTCGACATCGACGCCGAGAACCTCAACCAAGCCTCCTCAGCGATGAACAACATCCGCCAAGACTTGTCCGAGCAGGTGGCCGCGAGTAATACCGATGAATCCCTGGCCTTGAAGCAGGCCCTTGATACAGGGGACCTGGCTCAAATCAAACGCATCTCACACAAGCTCAAGGGCACGGCATACATGCTCAATCACGCAAGGCTGCTCGACCACTGCAATGAGGTCGAAGACATCTGCGCTGAAGGCGTGATATCCGATGAAACCGTCGAGGCTGTGACGGAGCTGATCCAGCTACTGGAAACAATCAGTCAGTCGCTGCGACCGGAATGACCACCCGTCAACCACCAAGAAACATCTCGGTAAAACTCAAGAAAAAGCGCGCCCACACCACAGATGCTTCCTTAGCAATGCCAAAGAGAATTCCCATAAGCTTTGAGGGTATTAACACCAGGCTTGGCCCTCATGCACTACAGCGCTTCAAGCTCGTTTCTATCGAGCTTGCTTCCCCGAACAAAGGAAATTTTACCCAGGCAATCGGACTGCCCTGACGAATTAGCACCACCCGCTCAACTGTCCAGCGCGAAAGATGTGCAACTGGGCCTTTGGCTGCGAGAGTTTCGTGCATATCTACAACCCAAATTCGACCTTTGCACCGGAGAGGTCAATGCCGCGGAAGTGCTGGCGCGCTGGCACCATCCACTGCACGGCGTGCTTGGGCCTGCCCACTTCCTCCCGCTTATCAAGCAGGAGCGCTGGCTCGACGACTTGTTATTTGTACTCCTGGAGCAAGGGCTGGCTTACCAGCTCCAGCTTCACCGCATGGGGCGGTCTCTCAAACTTGCGTTTAACCTGTCACTCAGCCAATTAAATAGCAGCACGTTTGTCGACCGATTGGAAACATGGTTACTCGATCATCCCGTAAGACGTTCGTCACTGACCTTTGAGATTACCGAAGACGGCCCGGTCGACCTTTCCGATGCGCACATCAAGCAGCTCAATCGCCTGAGTCGCCTGGGCGTTCGCCTGTCAATCGATGACTTCGGGACGGGTTATTCATCACTGCTGAGACTGTGCAAGGTGGTGTTCCATGAAATCAAACTGGCCAGAGAATTCATTGGGGCGGTTGATAGTTCAGAGCGCTATCGGGTGGTTGTTCGCAATGCGCTGGCATTAGCTAATGCGTTAGGTATGGAGGCAGTGGTGGAAGGTATTGAGACACCCTCACAACGCAATTGCCTGGTCGAAATGGGCGCTCGGGTGGGCCAGGGTTACTTGTGTGCCAAGCCTATGCTGCTTGAGACATTTGATAGTTGGCTTAGTGAATCGTATCAGCGTTTTCAGACAATAATCTGCAGTCATAAATAATATTAACGGGGGAACCAAAAATTCAGCCCCCCCGTAAAACGTTCAATTATATTCAAGAATATAGTTCAATGTTGCATTAGCCTTACCTGGCTTGACTTTCTGGAAGGCTTTTTTTGTATACTCTGCAACAACAGGAAGACGATAGATTTCGCCGCCTGGCTCACTTCTCATCCAAACCATGCTCATGGCGTTTCCCGCGGTGAATGGCAGCTGTACATTATTGTTATTGCGCAATTTAAGCTCAACGCCTTCAGCACCGCCTGGCTCTAAATTTAACCGACCAGGGCCGTTAGAGTCCCCTTCAAAATACACGTTTACCGGAACCTTCGCCCCCTCTTTCATGCCAGAGCACTTTACGTCCAAATTGAAGGACTTTTGCTGTACGCCTAAATTACCTATCGAAACACGCCCCATAGGAATATTCAGCTTTTCAACCCCCTCACAGCCAGAAAAATATGCCTCGCTCTGAAAGTCAGTATCCCCGGTAAATCTCACTTCTAGCGAATTCCAGTAATTAACGTGAACCTGAACTGTGAATTCCATTGCTGCTTTGCCCATGGAGATTTTCCGAGAGGTACGCACATACTCAAACACCAATGAACTTATTGACTGTATCCAACTACTTGGCCGCGAATATTTTCTTGTGTAGGGCAAAGATTCACGATCGCCAAAACTATAATCCATAATTCTGACACCGACACCAGAGATGCCTGTTTGGTAAACGTCAGTGAAGCCTTCAGCCAGCGCTCCTTGAACTATTGAATAGTCCTGTTGTACTTCAGTGAGGGCGCCGCAGTCATGGCCAGTTCCAGAAACCGGAATCAGTCGCGAAGTAGCCATTACCGAACCAACAGGTACGTTACGTAAGGATATCGTTGTTGGTGAGGCCGCTATACGTACTTGCTTATCCCTGCCCCCATTAACAAAATGACAGCCATCTATAATTTTCGCCTGCACTGTACTGACACTCAATGAAAAACACACAGAGAAAAAGATTTTCCACTTCATTTAATTACTCCACTAATCATTGAACACCACAGGTGGCTTTCACTTGGTCATACACCAACAACGGATTGCGCTCAGGCAATTTATAAGGAGCACTACATTTGCCGCCCGACCAGTTCAACATCAATAGCCCTTGGTCTTTGATACCAAACACAAGCGCACGTGACCGGTTGTCTACCACCGCCAACAATATATTGTTCTCATCGAACAGTTGCGTACCAAATGGCAGCTTATTCCCGTTGGCTTGCAACAGTTCAAATTGCACACGACGGCCTGTAGAGGCCTCAAACCGAGCCTTCACTATTGAACCCCGGCGCGGAACCACACGCTGCGAAGTCTCAGTAACATCTACATCACTGCCCAATGTCTGCGTATCAATGTTCACCCAGTTATAACGATACGGTTGTATGTAGCTCTGAACCGTATATCCCGCGCCATCGGTGCTAGCCGTAGAGCCTTCAAGCGCGACCCCGGCCACGCCGGGCACCTCGACCAGGGCGAATGTTTCGCCTACCGATCGCCCGAACGTCATCCCGTCTCCATGAACCACCACAGAACCGGAAGCAGTCATATCCAGATGACGCGAAGGACCGGACTTTGAATAATTGGCCGCGAGTTGAGCAGACGGACCATCCCAGCCCAGCCCAACACCTGCCGATTTGTCGCCGGATGAGCGTCCCGCCTGCGCCGAATAGGACAATGTATTCGAGCCGTCCAGGTAGCCGGCCACCCCGGTTTGCACACTGTCCTCACCTTTTCCTCCCGAGGTGAGGTTGCTATAGAACCGCTGCGAACGCGCACGTGGGCCGAAGGGCACGCTCATCGAGAACGCCAGCTGATTGTCGGATTGGCGCGAACGACCAACGCTTTGAGTGTGCGAGGCAGACAGGCTATAGCTGACTTCACCGACACTGCCGCTGTAACCCACTTGCACGTTTCGCGTGTTGCCACTGCGGTCCCAATAGTTGACCTCGCCACCGTTTATATAAAACGAACCATAAGTGCCGATGGTCTGCCGAATGCTCAGGTCGAGACGATTTTTGGGGCGGCCACGACTGCCGAAATAATAGTCGGTATTCCCCCTTTCATCGATATACTCACTCAGCGTGCGATAACCCGAGGTGGAATAGCGGTAACCCACCATGCTGAACGTTGTATTGGTGCTGCTCAGCGTTTTCGAGTATAGAAAACGCGCACTCTGCCCCGACGCTTGCTTACCGCTATCGGGCCTGGAACGGCTGCTGGTCACGTCCATGGACATCCCGCCCAACGATGAGTTGATACCAATGCCCAGGTTGAGTGCCGTGTAGCCCTCACTGGCGAGCACACCACCGTAGGTCGTCAGGTTGTCGGTCGCGCCATACACCGCTGTGCTTTGGAGCAGCTTCGGGGACACGGAGCGTTCGTTGTCGTAATGGCCCAGCGACAGGCTGTATTGAAAACTGCCCCGGCGAGTCATCACCGGGAGGTAGGAGTACGCCTGAGTGTATTTACGCTCGCGGCCATCAGCCTCGATGATGGTGATATGCAAGTCGCCGTTGGAACCACCCGGGTAAATATCACGGATCTCAAAAGCCCCCGGCGAGACTGTGGTGGAGTAGATAACGTACCCATTTTGGCGAATCTCTACGGTCGCGTTCGTCTCGGCAATGCCATATACGACGGGGGCGTAGCCCGCTTCATCATCCGGCAGCATGCCAATGTCCGAAGCAAGCTGAGCACCGCGAAAACGGCTGCTGTCGAAAATATCGCCGCGACTATAGAGTTGGCCGAACGCAATACGCCCCTTGAGGCTGGTGATGTCGCGCTCAAGGTAAGTCCGGTTGCTAGAGAAGGTCCGTCTCATCCCGGTGCCCTGACTGATAGCCGAGTCGTTACGCAGGCGCCATCGACCTATATTCAGCCCGTTGCGCAAGCCCAGGTAGCCGTAGTCACTGCTGAACCCGCCGGTGTTGCGGTTGAAGTTCAACTGGTAGTTAGTGAAAAATGCCGTGATGCCGTCGTCCCACAAAGACGGGTCGACATAGCCCCTGCCGCGACGCTGGATGTAGGCCTGCGGGATGCTGATGAACAGCGACAGCTTAGTCACATCGAGTTCAACCGAGGCACCGTCGATCCGCAGCAGCGTGACAGGGTCGCTGTCAGCGCTGTCTGGAGCGACGATACCTTCCTGCCGCAGGCGGTCCACATTGACACCGAGCTCACGCAACAGCGCGACAGTCAACACCGGTTGAGCCTCTGAGCTTTCGGCCTCCTCGCCAGCTTGAAAAAAAAGCTCCTGGCGTCGCTCCAACTGCTGGTTCAAGTACAGATCGACGCTATAAGTACCCGGGACAATACCGTTGGACTTTTCGAAATAACGCAAGTCGACTTCAGCGCCCTTGTTCTTCAGAAACAGCGGGTTGAATTGCGCTGCACTCGTAGCTGTGGAGCTGAGCACGCCGATAACCGCCAAGCACGAAAGGCTCTTTCTTGAACCCGAATTTGAAGATTTCACCTGCCTGTAATACGAGAAAAAAGAGTTCAAAACGGCACCTTCTGGACACGCCAAACCCTGAGCCAAAGCCCGAAAAAATGGTTAGTAGAATTAAAAGTATCTGAGGAATTAAAGGGCTAGATCAGCTTCATGCTTAACCAGAGCGCCATAATCATTAACTGATTCCCAAACAACACTAAGCGCGCCACTGTAATGTTTAGGCAGCTCGTTGATTTTCATCTTTGTCGTTGCATTGGGGCTGACCATCTGCGCCTCAACAGTGTATTTTTTCCCGCCTGCCAACACCGCGACGCTACCCAGGGAAACGTGAAACGCAGTAGCGTTATTTACCAGCAACATCGGTTCAATAGCGCCTTTAACGAAGCTCCACTTTAATTTTTTTGCAGCCTCGTCCGGAGTACCCGGAAGTTTTGCTGGACGAAAGAAAAGTTTAAGACGCTGACGGAACGCAACTTGTAAACTGTTCTCTGTCTTGGACACCTGCGGTATTTCCTGAATGCTCAACCAGAACACCGATTCGCGATCCATGGGCAACCCTTCGCCCTGGTAAAAAACCCGTAGCATTTGCTGTTTTTTATAACTCAACCGAGCCAGGGATGGAGTGATCGCAAAGGGAACTTCGCTTGCATCTTGACCGGGTGGCGCTTCGATCCAGGACTGGATCATGATGTCTTCAGCACCTTCGTTGCGAACCTGAATCGAGGCTTCGCGGTCGGTGGAGGGGAAAATGATCCGTGTGCCTCCGACTTGGAGCCCCGCAAAACAAATGCTGGAGCAGGCATTCAACACCAGCAGAAAAAAAAAGTGTTTTATTAAAGTGGCGTACATTCACGACCTCACAGAAGGCGGGGCTGTTAAGCCCCGCAATACGAGTTATTCGTAGGTCAGAGTGAAAGGCAGTGTGCCGTTGGCAGTGCCTGGAGTGATGGTGTCGCCGTTAGCCACGTAGGCTGCACGCATACTCAGAGCCGCCGTATATTTAGTGGCTTCATCCTCTCCACTCTTTACCAGCGCAGCGGAGTAAGCCTCGTTCGCGGACAGATTGATCAGTTGGTTATCGGCATCAAACATGCCGATACCCACGCCTTCGGCAGTACCCACCGTCTTCAGAAGACTGTTCTTCTTCAAGTCGACACCCGACCCGGCCATAGGATCGAAACCGAGTTTGACGGTGGTCAAACCAGCCGCGGTATTGCCGCAATCCAGGTTAAGGTTGATCGACTGACCGGCAGCAATGCCTTCACCCGCCACACCGCCGAGGGAGTCCATACTTACCTTCCCCAGGTTGACGTCCACGACCTGATTGCCAGCGCTGCCACCCACTGTGGCTCCAGCCCCTGCAGATGCAACACAGGAAGCCGCAGTGATTTCGCCGGTGAAGTTGATAGTCCCATCCGCGGCCATAGCGTTATTAGCCAGCGCACACATCGCTGAAGTGAGAACGAGCAGTTTCAATGCTTTCATTGGAAAGAGTCCGAAAAGTGTTTTAATGTTGATGAGTAGAGCGATTTATATCGCGGCAACAGATTAGTTTTCCAGCGCCACATCATCAACAAGAAACAGCTTGAATCGAACCAAGATTTTTCTTGAATCAAAAAACTAGCTAAACAAAACAACACCAAGCGATGACATTATTTTTATAGAGTTAATCCCCCAACCCTATATATCCAAGCACATTGCAATTAATGCCACTTAATACAGTTCAAGATCCCTCGCAGGTCTTGAGGGATTTGTAAGTTGGACCGCCCGATCATCTGCAAGTTAATGGTCGCCGGCCCATTGGACCAGGGCGAGTTGGCGCGCGAGCGTGCCTGGGCGACAAACAGAACGCCTATAACTCACTCAAACGAATCACGCCAGCCAGCGAAAAGGCGCGAGTCTGGAGAAGTGATATGTCCAGGCTGCCGCCAATCGCTTCAACAATCCTGCGGTTATCCGCTAACCGCAGGACTATGTGCTCTGATTGTCCCTAGAACGTCCATGAAGCCATGGCGGAGGTGCTCTGATCGTGAAAGCGCTGGCCTATTTCGCCTGTGTACCTCAGCCCCACGGAAAAGGCCGGCGTCAAATCCAACGTAGCGCTGAACGCCAACTGAGCCGTGTCCTGCTGCACGGGCAAGCCGGAAATATTCACGAAGTCTCCTTGGGACTGCAACTTCAAACGAGTGTGCGTGGTTTTCTCCGTGAATGCGTGTTGCAGCCCGGCGCTACCGTTCAGACGCACGGCCATGCCATTGGCCAGAGGATGAACGGCGTTCACGCGCGCACCGAGTCGGGCCGAGGTCACGTCCATGCGGCTTTTTTTGCCACTGAGGGCGAAGAGGTTCTCCTTCTCTGAAAATGCTTTGGTTTCAACGTGGACGTAGTTGAGCCCGATGAAGGGTTCCAGCGTCACTGTGTTGAAGTTAATGTTGTGGGATAGCTCGGCAAAGGCCTGACGGGTGCTGCCGTCATAATTGCCTTTTAGTCGCGTGGAGCCATTCTTGTGGGCTACATCGCGTTTGCTGTCGATCTCATGCCAGGCATAAGCCGCACCGACGCGCAGGGTGAGACTGTCGAATTGTTTGCTCGCATAGGCAGCAAGGCTGTAGGTTTCAACGTCGGCAGAAGCACTCTGCGTGGACAGCGAGGCGGAACTGTTTTGATAGCTGGCAGCAAGACCGGCTTTCAAGCCGCTTTCTTCGTCCTGTCGATCAATCCCTCCGATGACGCCTTGAATCGAACGATTGAGTTTGGCTGCATCGCCCTCCCGGTTTTGTGTCCCTCTGGAATCGAAGGCATACCCCCAGACGCCAAGGGCACGTGGGTTGTGCTCTGTCTCGTAGAGACGATTGAGCGTGGCGTTGCGCACGTAGCTTGAGTCTTGCAGCAGCGCATTCTTGAGTGAAGCATGCAGCTCGCCCGTCATGGGCTTCATGATGTTCTTGAACTCGTCCCTGGAGAGTCCGATCAAGGCATCGTTTTCTTTCTGGGCCCAGGTAAGAGACGGTGCCGGCGCAGCGTTCAGTGTGGGAGCTGCGTCCAACAAGGCAGCGGATGGGGCCAGCTCTGATGTGGTTATAGTTGACGATGCCGTGCTAGCGACTGGCAATGTCGCGAGCGGTGGGATGACCGGCTCTTCGTATTGAGTGATAACAGGCCGAGATGTATCAGGCAAAGTAACAACAACAGGTTCGGAGGTTGTTGGAACAGAGGGTTCAGAGGTCACCGGGGAAGGCTGTACGTCGGTGGCCGCCGAGCCTTTGCCTGGCAGCGTTGCCGCCGGACCGGCCGGTATCGTGGTGAGCAACTGCGTGGCCAGGGCTTTTTCGTTCTCGTTCTTGAGCAACTCTGCGGGGCGAATATCATTACGCAGCAGGTTCAGGTTTACCTGGTTGGGTTCGTAAGCGAGGCTGGGCGTGAGAAACGCCAGGTTGGAGGTCACTTGGGCAAATTGACCACTGACACCTTTCTGCGCCTGGATAATGGCCAGCGTGGTGTTGGGCCTGTAATCACCGGCCTGCGCCTGGACGTCGACCAGACCACCTTGCAGTTCCGCGCGCCCGGCCACTTCCAGTTTGTCGGTACGCCCAGCCGCATCGACCTCCACCCGGTAAATCGACTCGGGGTTGAAGGTCAGGTCTTGGGCAACACGCAAGGTGCCGATCGAGTTGCCCGGGGCGATGATCCCGCCCTTCTTGACGGTGACTGCGCCGACTTCGCCGATACCTTGCAACTGAGCACCGGATTCGACGTAAAGCATCGCGTTGCTCAATGTGCCATTGGCGCTCAGCGTGCCTTTGTTGATATCGATGCGCCCGGCCATATCGCCGCCGCCCGTCAACCTGAGCTGACCTGCGCCGGTTTTAACCAGATTGGCGTGGCCACTGAGGCTGCCGCCAAAGACTTTATCCTCGTCGCTGCTAAAAAGTACGGACAGCTCGTCGCTCGTTGTGATGCTCGGCACCGGTGGCGTGATCGCTTGAGCAATGGCAGCAAGAGAGGAACTCGGTGCAACGGGCTGGGTTGGAAGGGGTTGAGTGATAACAGGCTGGGGTGCGTCAGGCACAGTAACAACAACAGGTTCGGAGGTTGTTGGAACAGTGGGTTCAGAGGTCACCGGGGAAGGCTGTACGTCGGTGGCCGCCAAGCCATCGCCTGGCAACGTTGCCGCCGGGCCGGCCGGTATCGTGGTGAGTAACTGCGTGGCCAGGGCTTTTTCGTTCTCGTTCTTGAGCAGCTCTGCGGGGCGAATATCATTGCGCAACAGGTTCAGGTTTACCTGGTTGGGTTCGTAAGCAAGGCTGGGCGTGAGGAACGCCAGGTTGGAGGTGACGCTGGCAAATTGCCCCTTGATACCTTTTTGCGCCTGGATAATGGCCAGGGTGGTACTAGGACGATAATCGCCGGACTGCGCCTGAACATCGACCCGACCACCTTGCAGGTCAACAGGCCCGGCCACATCCAGCTTGTCTGCACGCCCAGTGGCATCAACCTCGACGCGGTAGACCGACTCGGGCTTGAAGACCAGATCTTGAGTGATACGTAGCGTTCCGATCGAATTGCCGGGCGCGAGCACCCCGCCTTCCTTGACGACAACCTGACCGATTTCGCCGCTGCCCTGCAATTGGGCGCCGGACTCGACGTAAACCAATGCATGGTTCAGCGTGCCATTGACCTTCAGTACACCCTTGTCGATATAGGTGTAACCCATGGAACGGTTACTGCCCGTAAGTTCGAGGGTGCCTGCCCCGTCTTTTATGATGTTGCCGTAACCGCTGATGTCGCCGCCAAAAACCAAGTCATCGCTGCGATTAAAGGTCAGCGTGCCCTTGTTGTTGATATTGCCCAGCACTGAGCCTTGTGCACCGCCGTTACCAATTTGCAAGGTGCCCTGGTTCAGATCGATGCCACCACCAAAGGTGTTATTGCCCGTGAGAATGAGCGTTCCACTGCCCTCTTTGATCAAACCGCCAGGGCCGCCAATATCTTCCTTCCAGGTATCGACCTGAGAAAAACCGGCCAGGTCCAGATCCGAATCCGGGTTTTGGTTGACCGTGAAGTTTTCATAGAAATAGGTGGGGCCGCCAAAAGCCTGAGGCAGGTTAATCAGCCCCCAATTGGCATTCGGGTTATTGGCATCGAAGGTCCAGCCCGCCAGCGAATTGCTGGGATAAGCCGTGCTGGCCAGAATCTGCCGCCATTCGGGTGATTTCAAATAGGGGAAGCGAAAACGCAGCAAGGCGCCGGCCTGTTGCGGGATATGCTCAGGCGCGAGCACAACGGCGTCACGCGCGAGCATTTGATTGTAGTAACCGAGGCTGTAGTTTTCTTTGGCTTGGGTATCGGTCAAGGGCGAGTCTTGAGCCTCAAGACAGCTGCGCAAGGTGCCCGAGCACAGTTTCGATGCTTCTACCTGCTTGCGGATATCCCCGCTCAACTCAAAAAAAGTCTTTGCCAGCGTGTCGTCTTCCAGCATTTTGGACAGGTAGTAATAGTTACCGATACGGGACGCGATGGTGTCGGTAGGAAAGTGCGCTCGCAATACGACCCGGCTTTCGCCGTACTGCAAGGCGCGGGAAATGATTTCACTGCCACGCTCTGGAAATACCAGGCTCATGCCCATTGCCGTTTCATAGCCATCCCACGTATGGCCGCTGGGGAAGGATGAACCTTTTATGGACTGGTAGTTTTTTATGTATTGTGAGTTCTCAAGCACGTCCTTGGGGCGACCACGAAGGAACTTGTCTTTTAATATGAAATCTGCAGTTCGCTCTTTTTTTTCATTAGCGTCATATGAGTAGCTTGCCAGGTTGTATAGATCTACCAAGTGACTGTATGAATCGAAGGTTGAGAGATCCAGCGGCGCGCTGGGTGTTTTTTCAGGGGTGAGGGAGCCTAGCGCTGACTGCGTCATGATCGCCCGCTTATAGACAGATTTCTGGGATGCATCGCTGATGGCGAGCCGATATCTGTCGCCGCTGTCCTGCGCGTAGGCAATAGACCCTAGTCGGTCAAGGTTTGCCGCTTCTGATCCTGGTTGTGGGTAGCGAGTGATGACATGGCTTTGCAGTTCTTTGAACCAGGCCGCTCTTTTGGAGTCAATCAACCCGTTAGCGGTGTCGATATCAATGTCGGCTAATGCAGATGCTGGTGAAGCCAACCAGACAAAAAATGCATATTTCAAAGCAGTGTATTGGGCAAGTAGGCGCACATCTGAAATTTTGATTGTTGACGGCATGATTCTTCCTGAGTCATTTGGCTTAGTTGGAAGATACCGTTATGCAGTTTTTTCTTTTCGGTTTTGTTACCACACTATAAAAAACTTTAAAAAAATGCACCCATCCGGGCTGACCAATTAAATATCCGCTACTTGGCGCCCTTAGGAAATTTCCTATTGATTTTTTTACTTAGAAGAGGCTTATTTTTTTGAATAACGGCAACGTTAACTATATAACCGTAAAGATTATTACCCACCATTCAAGCCTGCCCGCTCTCACCGGAGAAGGAGACATGGCACTGATGAACTTGACCCAACCGAACAACGTTTAACGAACATATATGCTAACTTTGCTGACAGCGGTCTTCTCAGGCCGCATGTGTAAAAAGCTCCCTGCAAATTACTCATTGCAGGGAGCTGGAGTTTGGTCAAAAACTATGACCTAAGTTGATATCGACGCACCGTTTACCACCAATTTGCTGCTATGACGGGTTGAAGGGACTGCTGTTCGGAAGCGGCAAGACTGGTTAAGCCAGATGCGGGAGGTGCGAACGCGGCCATAGCCTGTACTAATTTTTCGACATTCCGATCATATAAGCGCTTACCGTCCCCCGTGCTGATGGTGCTGGGCCGTTCTGGTTTACTCGCATACCAGTTGAGTAGCGTCACCTCTTCCTTGGAACCGAGTACAGAAATTTGTAAATTCTGCCCTTCATGCTCAAACCACAACTTATCAGGAGTAATATTCTTACCAAACTCCAAGGTGCTCATAGATCCCCGGAACTCTAGATCGTAGCTACCCTGTCCCACTTCCACAGTAGACATGACACCACTGATGGTCGCTGTATTTGTGCCACGTCCTAGTTTTACATTTGCCATAGACTCTGTATTAACAATTAAATTATCACCATCCCCCACACTGAGGTCTCGGATAGCACCTGTGATTGTGTTGTCGCCATTGCCAACCGCCACCTTCTGATAGATACCCTTTATAATATTTTTACCATGGCCAGCCTTTACCGTTGTGCTTCTTTCAGTCGAATCAATTATATTATTTCCATTGCCAGCGTCCAGCGCTCCAAAAACCCCACTAAGTTTAACATTATTATTACCTCCCCCCAACACCAGCTGCGTTCGAACTGCGGCAGTTACTGAATTGTCACCCTCACCGGCTACCAGCTTTTGATAGGCCCCCGTTATAGTATTGTTTCCATTCCCAAGCGCTACGACTGCGGTGCTTTCAGTCGAGTCAACTTTATTGTTTCCATCTCCCGCGACCAACTCGGCAAAAACACCATCAATTTTAACATTGTGATTGCCATCACCCAATTTCACCTTTTCGAAAGTCTTACTTATAGCCAGAGTATTATCAGTATGGTTGAGTAAAGAATCTTTCCGCTCAGGAGCACTAACCCTCACTGTTTTGATTTCACCAGACGCACTGGGTTTTGACAGTCCTAGCGCATTTTGGTGAAGACTTGTCACTCCCACATCTGCCGAGTCGCGATAAACCAAGTCTGTAGCCCGAGGGATGACCGGTGCTCGTAGATCTATACTTGACCTGTGTTTCTCATATGATGGAAACGCTTCTGAAGCCATATCTGGAATATTTATGACTCTTGGTTTGTATTGATAAAAACTATTATCGACATGCCTTTCTACAACGGTTGGTGTATGTGCAGCCATTTCAACTATCTTGGTCCGATCGCTATTATGCGCCGCAAAAATTTCGTCAAACCTACTTCTTCTGATTTCTGTCGGACCAGTATCGCCGCCCCTACCAGCCTCTCTACCAGCAACTATAGGCGTGGGTGTAGTCATGACAATCGGCTTGGTTGGGTCAACCCCTCGTTCAGCTAAAATCTCTTCAATACTTCTTACCTTTGTATCCGTTGGAAAGCGATCTCGCGCTGCCAAAAGCTCTTTGACTGTGGGGCCAGTAGGAACGTTGATTGGAACAATAGGCGGCAAAACGATGGGCAATATATCAATATTCGGCCGCTTGATAGCGGGCTCCAATGTGCCCGGGACAGTAATCGTCGGATGCAATCGATCAGGGGCCGTCACAACAGGAGTGATCATCGGACGAGAAACAGAAGGCTCCACGGGACCCGGAACTGTAATCGTCGGCTGTAATGGTTCAGGAGTGGTCACAACAGGTGATACTTTTGGGGGAGCAATAGGGACCAGATCCAGCGCATGGGAAGCGAATATGAAATCGGCCCGATTCAACTGAGACACATCAAGCGCGTCCAGATAAACCAATTTTACCTTCGCACCAGTTGGGTCAAGTGCGGTGGTCGCGATCTCTACGCCGTGAATTTGCGACAGCCCGTTTATCGTACCTCGATTGCTTTTACTGATTGAGAGTTGTTCAAAACTGGTGATGCCCGTCTGACTTAAATCTATTTTATCAGTGCCCTGCCTAAATCCCCTTAACGCGTTTTGATAATTCTCAACTCCTGGCTGTCTGGCGACAACAAAAGTATCTGAAGTAGCACTGTCATGGCTGTACACGGTACCGGCCAGAGACGCTACAAACTGACCGTCGGCTCCTGTCGTGATACTCACGCCCTTGGCCCCCCCCTTCAACACGACAGTACCCAAGCCCTCCTGAGAAGTGACCGCAGAAGCATTGCTGTTAACGTATGCCGCTGGTGCAACGAACGTATCTTGGAACTTGAACAGAGCAGAGGTAAAAGCGGATGCGGACTGATTCTTCAACAAGATAGACTGAGCACCGCCGAGATCCACGCTCACATCAGCACCGCGTTGTGTGATGAGCAGGTTTGCAAAGGTCTTGCCTGCGAAGCCAACCAGATTGATTATTTCCCCCCGGGCAGCGTCGTAATTCACCACGGTATCGTTACCGCCACTGCGGCGATGAACCACAAAAAAGTCCTTACCCGTGCCACCCTGCAGAACGTTGTTACCTCGGCCGCCATCAAGCAATGCATCTGCCGGACCTGCGACCAGCGTGTCATTACCATCGCCAGTCACAATGTTTTGGATAGGTGAGCGACTCTTGATCGTGAGGGCCGCTCCTCCAATGTTTGCAACGCCTGTTACCAAATTGACAGAAGTATCACCAGAGACCGCCGCGGCATTGAGCGTATTACGCCCACCAGCAATTGCATCTGCGGCATCGTCCAATACACCACGTTTAGCCTGCGCAGCTACCGCTTTGATGTACTCATCTGTATAAAAGAACGTGTCGTCAGCACTCATCTTGCTACCGTACAGGCGCAACGACCAACTGTTCAGCGTGACAGGAAGCCCATTGGCGGAGTCGGTCACCTCAAGCTTCCATTCACCTGCCGTGAGCTCGCCCCAGTGATGAGTACTCATGAAGGTATACTTGAAAGCGCCTGACTGTGCGCTGCCCACGTCAGTATCGCTCGCCCCTGCCGTACCAACCGGCACCTTCCCCTGCCGGTTAAGCAATACGCTTTGTGTTCCATCTGGAGAAATTAGCTTAAGGGTCACATCTCCCAAACGGCCGACCTGAGCATCAAAGTCGATTTCGGCATGCTCAACGTACGAGACCGTATTCATTACCAAACTTGATGAGAAGGTTTCACCCGCCGCCAACGTTTTACCCACAACACCACTGGAAGCACTGAACACTGACTCGTTGGCGCCAGTGCTCTGAGTCATCCAGGCTTCAGACAGCCGCACAGCGGCACGGGCATCGACTTCACCGAAACCGTAGTCATGACTGGTGTGCATGCCGGCTCCGTTCCAGTTGCGGGCGCCGTTATCGCTCCATACCGTAGACGGATCGTTAACCTTGCGTGCCGACAGCGCCAGAATTTGCTGAACATCACGGTAGCCCAAGTTTGGATTGGCTTGAAGCATCAGCGCAATGACGCCTGAAACGATCGGCGCAGCGAAACTGGTGCCTTGCATAGCACTGTAGCTATTGCCGAACGTTGAGCCACGATCAGTTTCCAGCATATGGCTGGTGGACACGACATTACTGCCTGGCGCCGAGACTAATAGACTTGCACCTGGATTAGAGAACGGTGCAGAGCCTATTTGTAAAGTCGACAAATCAGCTTGCGCATTGATGGCTCCGACCTGAATCGAGTGGCGGGTGTTGTTGGTCAGTGATCCTTGTGCATTGCCACCCGTAGCGCGACTGTTGCCCCCGGCAGTCACAATAATGGTCCCTAATCCACCTCGACCATTATTTGCAGCATATTGGGCATTGGAAGTCAGTGAGCTGGCGGTATTGATTTTGCCTTGCTGCATGTTACTGATGGCGAAATCACGCTGAAACCCCCAGCTGTTGTTGGCAATGTCGTAACTGACCATGTGGCCGAGCCCAGTCAGATCATCACCTTCGTTGGCCAGATAATAACCGCCCAGCGTTGCATCATGTGCAACTCCGACCCCCCCGATACTATTCTTGGCTCCGACCATCACGCCGGCAACCATTGTCGCGTGATTGGACACCACGCCTGGCAAGGTTTCATTCGTCTGCTGAGTCTGCAGCCAAGCTTTATCTACGTTAGGTGCAAGATCCGGGTGCTTAACATCGAAGATTTCAGGCTGGGTAGCAAACTCACCGCCTGGCTCAAACTGACCTATTCGCACACCTTTCCCGGTGTAATCCTTCCAGACTGGCAACACATTGATATCGCTGAGATACCACTGTTGTGCCGCCAACGGATCCAGCGGTACTTCTGGAGTCAGCAACGAAACCTTGGCTCGCATGGGAGCCGTTTGCCCTGTACCTAGGTCGACTACCGTGGCAGAGGGGTTGCCCGCGTCATTAATCACGCCATATTTGAAGCTGAGCAATCCCGTGAAGCGTGGATCAGGAGTAAATAGTACATCGCCCTGTTGGGTAAGGCTGACGGTGCCACCAATAGCCTCGTCCACACTTGCAATACGTAGAGCACCTTTACTGTTGAGATGCTGATCATTGGCGAGCAGGCTTGCTGCTGAAATCAAGTGGGCTTGTGTCCGACCAAATGCCTTGCCAGCCTGATCGACAGTTAGAACATCGCCCACCGGCATTGCGTTGGGCAAGTCCAAATCTACAGCTGAAATATCCGAAAAGTTCAGCTTTTGGATATTTTTCAGTGTGACAGTACCGTCTCGTCCAGCGACCTTATCGGCCACTTCGTAACCAGTGGCAGTACGTGTGATTTTATAATCGCCATGGTTGCCATGTAAGGTAACAATATTGATTCCGCCATCACCGTCGATAATGGCGTTGCCGCGCCCTACCTCGACTACATCATTGCCTACACTGCCGTAAATAATGTCCGCACCACCGCCCGCATGAATGATGCTGCCGCCTTCTGACGCGTAAATGGTGTCGCCTTTCGGTCCAGCATAAATAACGGCCTTCCCACTGCCGCCCAAAATAGTGTTGCGGCCGGTTCCTCCAACCAAAACATCATTGCCCGCACCACCGATCAGCGTCGAATCTCCTGAACCACCTTTGATGAACGCACTAGAGGTGCCACCGCTGGTAATAACATCATTACCACTGCCGCCCTGAGCAATAGTCAGCCCAGCTCGCGCCATGTTTAAAGCTACCCCCTCACCGCCAACGATAATAGCCGTGTCGCGTCCGCCATTACCGTGGATATTGTCCATACGATCTGATGCACTGATCACAAAGACATCGTTACCAGTAGAACCCGTATAGGTATTACTCCCCCCTCCACCCACCAGCCAACTGCCTGTTGGCGCGGCAATCAAGGTATCGTTACCGATACCACCATATAAATTGCTGACCCCTAACTGAGCAGCATCGAGCGTTTCGCCGGCAGTGCTCTTACTTGCATAGGCAGTAGTTGTTACGCCTTCAGAGGTCGTGGTCACCTTGGTTCCAGTGCCCTGATCGAGCAGCGTGCTGCTTACAGGATCTCCCAGAAAATCAACAGCGAGCGCCTCTTGGGTTTTACCGTTAATTGTAAAAGTGCCATGGGCAAGCACCCTGTTTCCATCACGGAGTTCATTACTGGCCGTTGTGGACCGCACATTGATTTGGGTAATACCCAGTTCGGCCAGGGTCTTGAGCTCACCGGCATCGGTTTGAGCATCATGAGAAGCATCCACCCATACGCGCAATTTGTTCCAGATCGGATCATTCTGGTTAATCACGCCATCCGCATTGGCGTCTTCGCTAGCGAGTGCGGCGAAGCCGTCTTTGAATCGTACCTCTCCAGCAGCACCGCCAACCCCAGCCTTGCCAGCATAGTATTCGGAAAACATTTGACTGATATTTTTGATCTGGCTGCTACCGTCGTCAATAACCAACATCCCGGTGCTGCGGTCGGCCCATCCCGTGCGCTTGAGTGTGCCGCTATGGTCGGTATCAAACAGCACGCCATCTCGGATATCGGTCATGCGAACGCCATTGCCACTCAGATCCAACAACAATGGGTCGACGTAGGTATTCACCGTTGTCATTGCCGCAAGACCGTTCAGGGTTACAGCGTTTCGCAAACTGAAGTCTGGCCGAGTGCTGTTGGGTGCCTGGTAGAATTGTGACAGATAGGCATTCGGGCGCGCATTAGGGTCGAGTTGTATTTCGCCAGGGCGTATTCCGCCCGTAGCTAAACTGCCTATTTGAGTCGAAGTAAAGTCTGTATTATTTAAGGTTTTATCTTTGAATGAAATACTGTGGGTAGGCGAGTTTACGACATAACCATTACTGACATCTTGACGAGCTTTATTTTCGCCTTGAATATTTTGCTGAGCTCGTGGATCTGGCGTAATCTTAATATCGATCAGTTGTTGTGGTGTACTTTCGATTTCTGCGTTAACAGAACTAGAAAAAAACCTATATAAGTTATCACCAATCCATTTATTGACATCCCGAGCAAGCCTCCATTGCTTACTTGTGTCAAATGGCGTATCACGGTCCAGAAACCTATTAAGGCCCGCGGCATTTTGCATGATCGCGACACCTAAATTCTTGCTATATTCTAAGCGATCGCTACCAGTCACCTGAACAAAATCTTGCCCAAGTCCAAATGGAGACGGGAACTGGTCACCAATGGTTCCTGGCCAGTTCCATTGCTGTAAACCAAAGCCACTAACAGCTGCGGCCACATCAGTTTGGATTATCTCCTGAGGGGGTACAATTGCTCTTGCATCTAAAACAGTTTGCGCTACGCTTTCTGCCAGCTTATTTGAAATTACTTGAAATCCATCATCCGTTAATGGCCTGCCTGTGGTCGCCACAGCGAACTTTATCGAACCGCGAACCATGTCACTAAAAAAACTTCGATTGTTTGAGTTTATTGACTGTGCGCCCGCCAACCAATTAGCGGTTTTTTCCAGTTCTGGGATTAATGGATCTCCTGGTGAGGTCGAAATTTTTTCAAGGACCAATTGTCGCAGATAGCTATACATCGCAGGATACTCTTTACTATCCCGCAATGCTCCTAACTCTGCGAGCTGCGCGGAACTCAAGTTTACTCCACTCATAGACACTCCTTATTTACGTGTGATTTTCTTAACAAAATCTAATGCAAACCCATCCATTGCCTTCAAGTCTTTATGCTTCAAAGCGTATTGATAGCGAATTTGGATTCCATCACTGAATAAGTGCCTCGCGCTTCGTGAGTTTGGCCAATTCGATACGAATGTCGGATTCCCATCGCCACCTATAAACCTAAAAAAAGCGCCCTCTCCTTCTCCATATTTTTCAATCCCATCATGGACCCTCGTAGGGTGTTTATTTTCAGTAGCAGCGTCTTGATTAAACGTTGCTTTAGATATATATACCAAGCGAAAAATCACAAGAGAGTCGTCAACTGCTCTCTCGTTAACAATCTTCATACTCGGATACTCAACATACATTGTTACAACGTTCCCCCCACTGTAACGAACTAGCTTGCACTCTGAGCCTGAAAGATAAAACTTATACGCTCCCCCCTTTTTAGAAGGGTCAGAAACAAGGCACTCAGCTGATGTCGAACACGACAAAAAAACCAAGCTAGCAACAGCTATTAACCGCTTTACTTTCATACCAACTTCCTGAAAATCATGTCATGAGACCTCGCATCATGAAAAATTTCTGCGCTTTTATTACCTGCAGCATCAAATCTCAGCGTTCTCTTAAGCTCTCGTCGATATGCTGCTGTAGCGGACTTAGGAAGTAATCAATTACTCGGCGTTGATCTGTTTTAACTTCAGCCGTGACAGACATCCCCGGCGTCAGCGCAACACGTTGTCCTTTGATCATTAGGCTGTCGGACTTAAGCCGAATACGGCTGCTGTAAATACGGCCTCGCTTTTCATCCTCGATCGCATCATTTGAAATACTGACAACTTCGCCTTCAACCGTGCCATATTTGGTAAACGTGAAGGTTTCCACTTTGACAGTGACGGATTGACCGATTCGAACAAACCCCACATCTTTGTTTTCCAGCATCGCCTCAACCTCTACAGGCTGATTACTAGGCACAATGACCATGAGTTGCTGCGCTGGCGTCACAACCCCGCCGACGGTATGGACGGCCAGCTGTTGAACCGTGCCATCCACGGAAGCCCTAAGAAGTGTCAACGTTTCCTGGTATTGGGCTTTAGCCAGCTCTTGAATCAAGCTGGCTTCTTTCTGATTGGCTTCTTGCTGCAAATCGAGCATTGAACGTCGGGTTTGGGCCACCACGCCTTCACGCCGACGTTTGGCCTCACCCTGAGCAGCGGTTGATTGCAATACACTCGCTTGCTGGACGCTAAGTTGGCGCTGAAGGTCCAGGCGAGCTTGCTCTTTTTCCAAGTATTCGTGCCTGGCAACGTACTGTTGGGCCAGTAGTCGCTGATAATCTTCAGCGAGCTGGGTAGCTATCGGTAAGGTTTTCAGCAAACTGGAGACTTGGGATCGGGCGGCTTGTATATCCGCGTCGCGTTGAAGAATTTCGGCCTCGACAAGATCGAGGCTGCTGCGATATTCCTGATATTGACCTTGCAGCCAGCGCTGCGCCGTTAACACTTGTTCAGGAGTAGCTCCCTGAATCAGACCTTTTAAAGGTTGAGGCTCTTTTTGATGATTGATCGCCTCCAGCATTGCCCCGCCTCGTACACTGTCGATCCGGGCGGCTAAAAGATCACTTTGAATGCGCCGAACGTCGGCATCTGCCGAGGTGGGGTCTAATTCGATCAGGACTTCTCCCGCGTTGACCACCTGACCATCGGTGACATGAATCGCCGTAACGACTGCAGTCTCACTGGATTGAATCAACTTGGTCTTGCCACTGGGAACAATTTTCCCCGGCGCCACCGCGACCACTTCAATTTTACCGAGGAACGCCCAGAGCAAAGCCAACGTGGCAAAGCCAAGAATGCTCCATATAAAAATGCGGGGTGCAGGATGTACCGGCTTTTCTTGCAGCTCTAAGGCGGCCGGTAAAAATTGAACCTCGTGAGGAAGTCGTTTGGGGGCGTCCATGGCTTTTCGCCGACGCCACGACTCGCGCCAGGCATGGCGGTAGCGTTGAAACAAATCGGAGCGAGCGCTCATACGATTATCGTCCTATGTAAAAACCTATGCACATCCGTGTCGCCTCCCGAAAAGAGGCGAGATCAGTTCACACATCACGCAACCAAACGGCTCAACCTTGTTGCATACGATGCAATCGCGAGTAGTGCCCCGCTTGATGGGCCAATAACTCGGTATGCGTGCCCTGCTCGACTATTTGCCCGCGATCAATCACCAAGATACGGTTGGCATCCCTGACGGCGGATAATCGGTGGGCAATAATGATCACCGTGCGGCCCTTGCAAATGCTCTGCATGTTCTGCTGAATGATCCGCTCGGACTCATAGTCCAAAGCACTGGTCGCTTCATCGAAAATCAGAATTCGTGGATTGCCGATCAATGCACGCGCGATCGCTACGCGCTGCCGCTGACCACCTGACAGTGAGGCACCGTGCTCGCCGACTATCGTGTCGTACCCCTCCGGCAACTCCAGAATGAATTCGTGGGCTCCGGCCATCTGTGCCGCATGCATGACAGCTTCAAGGGGGGTGCCAGGATCGGCCAATGCAATGTTTTCGCGGATGCTGCGGTTGAACAACATGTTGTCCTGAAGTACTACACCAATCTGGCGGCGCAGCGATGAAACATCTGCCAACGCCAAGTCCATGCCGTCCACCAACACCCGTCCTCGCTCCGGGACATACAGGCGTTGAAGCAGTCTGGTGAGTGTGCTTTTTCCAGAACCTGAGCGACCCACAACGCCGATGACTTCGCCCGCCATTATTTTCACGCTAATGCCCCGGAGCACTTCAGAACCATCGGTGCGATAGCGAAAGTGCACTTGGTCAAATTCGATGTGCCCCTTCAGTGGCGGCAGCGCGCTTCTGTCGGCCTGGGACAACTCCGTCCGAGTATTGAGGATGTCGCCTAAACGTTGAACGGACACCCCGGTTTGCTGGAAACTGGTCCAGAGTTGCGCCAGACGTATAATCGGTTGCGAGACTCTGCCGGCCAGCATATTAAAAGCAATCAACTGACCTACCGTCAGGCTGCCATCGATGACCAAGCGAGCGCCCATCCATAGGGTTGCGACCGTCACCAACTTACCGATCAGCCCAACACTTTCGTTAGCAATCATTGAGAGGTTTTGTGTCTTGAAACCAGCGGCAACGTAAGCGGCTATTTGGTTCTCCCACTTACGAATGGCTTGCGGTTCAACGGCCATGGATTTGACCGTATCAATGCCATTTACCGTTTCGACAAGAAACGCCTGATTCTCGGCCCCACGGGAAAAACTATCCTGTAGTCGCGCACGCAGCACCGGCGTGATCAGCGCCGAAACCAATACATAGAGAGGTAACGACAGCACCACAATCAGTGTTAACCAGGCGCTGTAGTAAAACATCACAGCGATAAATACGACGGAAAACATGACATCCAGGACAAGGGTGATAGCGTTGCCGGTCAGGAAACTGCGGATGTTTTCCAGCTCCTGGACACGTGCGACGGAGTCTCCCACCCTGCGAGCCTGGAAATAAGCCAAGGGTAAATTGACCAGATGTCGAA
Source organism: Pseudomonas sp. GL93 (assembly GCF_003408955.1). Taxonomy (NCBI): domain Bacteria; kingdom Pseudomonadati; phylum Pseudomonadota; class Gammaproteobacteria; order Pseudomonadales; family Pseudomonadaceae; genus Pseudomonas; species Pseudomonas sp. GL93. The sequence continues at coordinate 66,992 of NZ_NKRF01000135.1, read as the reverse complement.
AGAGGCGAGAACCCAGCTCCACATCAATTCGACTGGCTGTATGGGCAAACACATAGGTGCGCAAGCCGCTCAGCGCCGACTCGAACAGCATGATCCCTAAAAGACCTATGGCGACAACGTCCAATGTGGTCAGCCCATGGTGTACCAGCACCTTATCCATCACTACTTGAAAAAAGAGCGGTGTCAAAAGGGCAAATATTTGCAGTACAAAAGAAACCAGCAGGACTTCACCGAGTAGCTTTCTGTACTTCACGATGGCAGGAATAAACCAGGTAAAGTCGAATCGTGATGTCTCACCGAGGTTTCCCGCTTCGGAACGAACCAAAATCAATTGACCATTCCATCGCGCGAGCAGCTCTTCGGCGCTAATAATTTCCGCACGCTCAACACGCGGATCCTGAATAAGCACTTTGCCTTGATCGAGCCTGGCGATAATGAAAAAACGTCCTTCTTTATCAATCGCTATGGCAGGTAGAGGCGTGCTGCCTAGGCGAGCAAGTGAGGTACTCACCCTTTTGGCTTTCAGGCCAAGCTTTCTTGCCGCAAGAAGCAGCTCAGCTTGAGAAAAGACTTGGTTATCAACTGAGAACTCATGAGAAAGCTGTTCAGCAGAAGCCGACAAATTGTGAAAGCGAGCCAGCATGACCAGACAGGCTAAGCCCGTGTCCATGGCATCTGAAACTGAAGGCTGTGCAGGCGGCTCGACGCTTGGAGTGTATGTACTCATATTGCTGTTGCGTCCTTGCGTCCCAACTAGGGAGAAATTAATACCAGGCTTAATACTTCATAACCCACATGAAGGATGTGCCACCTATACCTCGGCAATCAGCGTTTGAGTTGCGCTCATGTTTGTTCACGGGCATCAGGAGGAAGAAAGTCACGATCAGGATCGTAATTTTTGGTTAGATACATGGCTAAATCCGCCAAATCAGCAGGACTTAATGTGCCAGCAGCGTCTTTTAGCTTAAGGGTATCGATAATGTAATCGTAACGAGCGTTGTTGTACTCTCGAACAACGTTGTAGAGTTGCCGCTGAGCATTTAATACATCGGCTGTATTACGAGACCCCAGCTCTCGCCCCACCGTGTTTGCCTTCACCGATGCTTGACTGGAGAGAATCGTTTGTCGCCGAGCACTCACTTGTTCTATGTCTGAATTGACAGCCCGATGTAAATTTCGAGTACTTTGTACGACCTCACGACGCCGATCATCTCGTTCATCTTCACTCTGAGCTAAACGCTCAGTGGCTTCACGAACTTGCGAGCGCGTCATGCCTCCCGAATACAATGGAATATTGAGCTCCAACCCAATGCTTCGTTGTGCAACATCGCCCCGATAACCAGAGCGACCAAAATCGGTGGGGTTGCTGTAGCCAAAGTTATCGTTATCTCCATGACGATAGGAGGCAACGGCATCCAGGGAAGGAGCAAAACCGGCCTTGCGCTGCTGATTGGTTTTCTCGGCAGCTGTCACCGCAAAATTGCTGGCGAGCAAAGACAGGTTTTGTTGCACAGCCTGACTTACCCAGGCACTGGCCTCATTGGGCACAGGCGTCACCACAGGTAATCGATGCTCAACACCCTCGATCGATGAATAGTCCTGCTTGGTAAGGCGTGCAAGGGCCTCATAAGCATCGTCAACCTTACGCTCGGCCAGCTTGCGGTTGGCATTGGCGTTATCGTAGGCAGCCTGAGCATCTAGCACATCCGTGATACTGGACGCTCCATTGTCAAGGCGCGCCTGAGCCTGCTGGTGCTGGCGTTGCAAGGCTGCCTCCTCTGCCTTGGAAGCCGCTAATGTGTCCAACGCGCGCAGCGTTTCAAAATAGGCTTGCGCGGCACCAAGGACCAACGCCTGCTCCTTGGCAGATAATTCCAACGCTGCTTGTGCCGTACTCGCCTGCGCAGCTTCGAGTTGAAACCAGCGATCAAGGCGAAACAACGGCTGATTCAGGTTGGCTTGAAAGACGGACTGGCTGCGCGTTCGCGTCAAGCTCGGCTCATCGCGCTGCAAACGAACCGACTCGACCGACCCGCCCGCGCTGAGCGTCGGTAACAACCCGGCCCGGGCCTGTGGAACCGCTTCGCGAAGAGCCTGATACTCATGACGGGCAGCTGAAAGTTTGGCGTCATTGATGACCGCTTGCTGATAAACGCTCAGGAGATTTGCACGGCCGGACTCGGCCGCAGCATTAGCACCTGCACTGGCAAAGGTCAGAAAAACATAGCCTGCGTTTTTGATGAAAGACATACGCCTCCTGCGATGCTGCTCGATTGCCGTTACGAGTTCGCCGTCTGCAATCTTTTCGGCCTGCTGCAAAAATCGATCAAGTCCCCCTCGATCGACTCGATACTTACCCTCTCGAGCGTCAATAAATGTAGGAAATTTCCCAAGCACAAAACTGACGAGGCATTGGCTGAACAGGTCTCTGCAGGACTGGAATGTAAACAATGCCCCGGCTTGTACCCTGGCTTGCATCCTCCCGAGCGGGCGACGGAGATCAAAAAGCCCTAACATTTTCGGGCCTAAAACTGAGACACCCAACCAACCACAGCGCAGGAAATTTCCTACATGAATTTCGGACAACGCATGGAATTAATGGCCCGAACATTCCCCCAAATTTGAAAGGTGCTGCCATTGCTACTTATCACTAGGAGGCCCGGCGAACGCTTACGTATCGACGACGAAATTCAGATCAGGGTGATTGACGTTATAGGCAGTCATGTCTCTTTAGGCATCGAGGCACCCAAGCACATCCCGATCGCTCGATCCGAACTGCATGAAAGGGCTATAGATGCCGAGGACAAAGACAAAAAGCCAGGCTCGCCATCCGGACCTGAATCACCATTGCCGAAAATTCGGTCATGAGAGACCGTCCCGCGATTGGTAAGCACAGTCAAACTGCGAACTTATTATTTTGCGTCGCTCTGAATCATATCGAGTACGCAAATGATCGAGGCATACGACATGGCTCTACATTTTCCCTCCCGCAACATCTGTCGGTTTGATACTGCGGGCGAGCGCCGTCTGGCTGAACGCCTGGAAAAGAAACTGTCGGACGATTGGCTGTGCTGGTTCAATGTACCTGTGGGCCCTAAAGGCTTGCGGCCAGACTTCGTGCTGATGCATCCGCAACGAGGGATTCTGGTGCTGGAGGTAAAGGACTGGAAGGTGGAGACCATCGAAAGCCTGACCGGTGAGCACGCCAGGATCCGTGTCGAAGGTCAATTGAAAACCGTAGCCAACCCGTTAGCACAGGCTCGGATCAACACCCTGGAGGCCGTGAAGCTGCTGCAAAATGACCCGGCATTGCAACAGCCAGCCGGTTCTATTCGCGAGCGTAGCTTACTGATGCCCTACAGCTGGGGCGTGGTACTGGCAGAGATCACCCGTAAGCAGTTCGAGAGCGCCGGGCTTGCCAATGTGCTGGCTGAACAGCGAGTCATCTGCCGAGATGAAATGACTGAGGCGGTAGAAAGCGAGGGCTTTGAGGCGCGCCTGATCAGGATGTTTGCTCAGGTGTTCGCCTGCCACCTCACAGATGAGCAAATTGACCGAGTGCGCTACCACTTGTTTCCGGAGGTACGAGTAAACCTCTCACCGGGTCAGTTTGGTCTGTTCAGCGCCCACGAAGCGCCTGTGCCGAGTTTGATCAAGGTGATGGACCTACAGCAGGAGCAGTTGGCACGGTCCATGGGCGAAGGCCATCGCGTGATCCATGGTGTGGCGGGTAGTGGCAAAACCATGATTTTGGGATATCGCTGCGTATACCTGGCGCAAACCAGCAACAAACCCGTCCTGGTACTTTGCTACAACAAGTCTCTGGCAGGGCGTTTAAAACAGGTACTGGCAGCGCGAGGCCTGGGTCATAAAGTATCGGTGCGTAATTTTCATAGCTGGTGTCGGGACCTTCTAAAGGCTTCGGGCGGCGAACTGCCAAGTCGTACATTGAACCTCAAGGACGCCAATGCACTGCTTGTGCGAAACGTGATTCTGGGTGTTGCCAGGGGGCAGATCACCAAAGCGAAATATGCCGGCATCTTGATCGATGAAGGCCAGGACTTCCAGCCAGAGTGGTTCAAATTGGCGGTTGATTTACTCGACCCTGCCAGCAACTCGCTGTTGGTGCTCTACGATGATGCGCAATCTATCTACCGAGGTAAGGCAGCTAAAGGCGGCATGGAGTTCAGCTTCGCCAGCGTCGGCATCCAGGCATCGGGGCGTACGACCATTTTGCGGCTCAATTACCGCAATACTCTGGAAGTATTGTCTGTTGCCCAGGCCTTCTCCCTGGAGATGTTGAATGCCCGTGAAGCTCAGGAAGATAATATCCCGGTAGTCGCGCCACAAAGCGCCGGTAGACGCGGCCTCCTCCCGGAACTTCTGCACTGTGCAACACCATGGCAGGAGCACAATTGCATCGTCGAGCGCATTCGCGACGAACAGCGCAAAGGGCGTGCACTGGAAGACATGGCCATTATCTGCCGATATTGGGCTCAGGCCATCCATATTGAAAAAGTCCTGAAGGACGCCGGCATCCCCTTTGTCTCCGGGCGCTTCGATCAAGACCGCAGCAAACTCTACGATGGTGCAGACGCAGTCAAAATCGTCAGCATGCACTCCAGCAAAGGTCTGGAGTTCGGCTTGGTTATCCTCCCCTATTTGCACAACATGCCCAAAAAAGACGCAGATGGCATAGATGAAGCGCGCCTGCTATATGTGGCCATGACCAGGGCCATCGATCGCTTGGTGATGATGCACCGTGATCACTCCAGCTTTACCCGGCGGGTCCAGGAGGCGATCAGGGTGGTCAGTGAGCATTTGGCGGGGAACGATGCGCAGAACACTGAACTATAAAAAGGACCTCAAACTGAGCAGCAGTGAGGTCGATCATTGAAGGTCACGTCGCGCGGAGTCTCATTGCTCCTAGGCTTCAGGCATTGCCGAAGAATGGTGATTGAGAATCTTCCACTGGCCGTCCACCTGTTCATAGACAAAGGTATAGCGCGCCTGCACCCGACGCGTCTTGCCCGTCGCCTCGGTCAGGGTAAAAGTGTAAACGCCGCTGTCCACGGCCACGTTGCTGCCCAGCAGACTGATGTCGCGGTAGTTGATTTGGCCAACAGGCTTGAGCGCTATGAAGTGATCGAAGTACTCCTTGATCTGAGCCGACGTGGTGCGCAGCTGATTGGACATGGTTGGCTGCAGCACCGCGTCCGGCGCGTACAGGTCGACCACCGATTGAGCGTTACCGGTCTGTAACATGCTGTTCCAACGGTCAAACAAACTGGCAATCTCACGATCCTTCACGTTGGCAGGCGCTTGGGCCACAGTGCTGTAGACATACGGGGGCGTCTGCGCTGCTTGAACAAACGGTGCGCTCAAGGCAAAAAGCAAGGCGATGGTCGGGGTTTTGAATTTCATTGCGATACTCCAGTGCAGGGTGGTCGAGCACACTTTGCCAACCCGCCAGCCCCCCGACATCGGCCAACCGGAATCATTTAGCTATGCCATTTGGCAGATGGCACCCCGTACCGTTAACAAGGTTTAATGACCCCTCCTGCGCCCGTGGCGCTTGCCCCAACGCGAGAGCCCAAGCATGCAAAACCTGCCACATGACCCCGGTAGTGCCTTGGCCATCCGCACCCAATATCGGCAATCCGAGAGTCGCGCGGCGCGCCTGCGGCTGTTGGTGCATACCGGGCAGGAGTTGACCCGCCTGGCCCCGGACGCCATGCGCGAGCAAGTGTTGGCGCGGGCTTGCGCCTTCCTCGCGATGGACCACGGGATGCTGCTGGAGTGGGACGCCGACGGGCGCGTTAGCACCACCGCCCGGCATGGCAGCCGTGATCGACTGAACAGTCTGGAGATCTCCGCCGACCGTACAATGCGCACGCCGAACTGGCAGGATCGTCCGGGGGAATCCTTGCCCAATGTGCTGCGGGTGCCGTTACGCGGTGGCGACGGGAATGCCTTTGGCGCCCTGGTGCTGGCCAACAGCGTGAGCCTGCGGGCGCCGGACAACGAAGACAGCGAATCCATGCAACTGCTCGCTACCCTGCTGGCTGCGCACCTTGAAAATGACCGATTACTGACGACGCTCAAAGCCCGGGATCGCACTCTGTCGGATCTGGTCAAACGGCTGTTTTGTGCGCAAGAAGACGAACGTAAGCACGTCGCCTATGACCTGCACGACGGCCTGGCGCAAACCCTCGCTGGCTTGCACCAGCGGCTGCAAGGTTTTGCCGGCAGCTGCCCGACACTGCCGGGCACCCTCGGGGCAGACTTGCAGGCGATTCTGGCACTGGCCCGGCATTGCGTGGTTGAAGGCCGGCAACTGATCAGCGGCCTGCGCCCGACGGTGCTCGACGATTTCGGATTGCTCAAGGCGGTCGATAAAGAGGCTGATCGGCTGCGCGAAGCCGGAATCAGCGTGCATTGGTTAACGCGTTGCGAGGTGCGCTTTCCCAGTCAGGTGGAGATCGGTTTGTTCAGGATCGCCCAGGAAGCGATCAACAATATCCTCAAACATGCGCACGCCAAACAGGTGCAACTGGGGTTGGAACTGCACGACGGTCAGGCCTGGCTGCGGGTAAAAGATAACGGCAACGGCTTTGCTGCCCCCGAACTCCAACTCGATACCGACAAAACTCGACATCTGGGCCTGGCCACCATGCAGGAACGCGCCAGCCTGTTGGGTGGACGCCTCACCTGCACCAGCGCAATCAACGGCGGCACCCAACTGCACGTCGGCGTGCCCTTGAACCTGGATGGAACACCCCAATGACTCACCTCCTACGTCTCGTGCTCGCTGATGATCATGAAGTCACGCGCACCGGTTTTGTCGCCTTGCTGGCCGGTCATCCGCAATTCGAAGTGGTCGGTCAGGCCCGCGATGGTCAGGAGGCCGTCGAGCTGTGCGAACGGTTGCTGCCGGATATAGTGATCCTCGACATCCGCATGCCGTTGCTCAACGGCCTGGGCGCCGCACGTCTGCTTCAGCAACGCCTGCCGACCCTGAAAGTGGTGATTTTCACCATGGACGATAGCCCCGACCATCTGGAGGCGGCCATGAGTGCCGGCGCCGTCGGTTATCTGCTCAAAGACGCCAGCCGCGACGAAGTGATCGACGCCCTGCAGCGCGTCGCTGCCGGTCAAGAAGCCCTCAATCGTTCCGTCAGCGCCCGCCTGCTAAGACGCATGACCGAACGTAATGCGAGTGGCGGTACACCCACCGAAAACCTTACTGCACGAGAACGCCCGGTACTTGGGCTGGTGGCCAACGGCATGAGCAATCGCCTGATCGGTGAGAAGCTGGGGATTACTACCGGCACGGCAAAAGCCCACGTCGAACGGGTCATCGGCAAACTCGGGGCGGCTGACCGAACCCAGGCTGCGGTGCGTGGCATTGCTCTGGGCCTGGTGACTCAACCATGAAGGTGTTTTATGCCGGACGCTGGGCCGCCCTGCCGCTACGGGGCAAGGCCCTGGTGGTGATTTCCCTGCCATTGGTGATCCTGCTGCTGTCACTGGTGTTGATCTACATCACCGAGCGCCAGACCGCCCGTGCCGAAGAAGACGTGCGCCGGGTATTGCTGGTGCAAGGCGATATCCAGACTGTGCACACCTTGCTCGCCGAAGCGGCCGCCAGCGTGCGCGGTTATCTGCTTACACATCGAGAAGATTTCCTGCCGGGCTATCTGAAAGCCAAGCCCCTGATCGAATCGGCCCTGCGCCGCCTCGACAGCCATGTGCGTGATGAACGGGTGCGTGTGCAACTTACCGCCATTGCACCGCTGATCAACAGCAAAATCGATGGGCTGGAGCAAATGCTTCGCGATCGAGAGGCTAAACCGGAGTCGCTCACCACCATCCTGGTCAATAACAAATACATCCTCGATGAATTGCGCGAGCATATCGGCACCATGCTCACCCTTGAGGACACGTTGCTGGCCGAGCGGACTGCGGCGGCATACGCGACCCGTCAGCGGCTGTTGTTCTCAACCTTACTGGCCGCCCTCTGCGGACTATTTGGTGCCATCGTGGCGGTACTGTTTTTGTCCAAAGGGATCGTAGCCAGGGTGCAGCAGGTCCAGGGTAATGCCCAACGCCTGGCCCTGGGGCAACCTTTGCAGCCACAACCGCCGGAGAACGATGAGATTGGCCAGTTGGGTACTCGCCTGGTGGAAGCCGGCCTACTGCTGGCTGAACGTGAACGCGCGTTGCGCGACAACGAAGAACGCTTGCGGCTGATCATCGACGGCGTGAAGGACTACGGGATCTTCGCCCTCGACACCCAGGGTTATGTCACCAGTTGGAACGCAGGCGCCGAGCGGATCAAGGGCTATACGGAGCAGGAAATCATTGGCCAGCATTTCTCGATGTTTTACCTGACACAAGAGTGTCCGCAGCATCCCGATATGGCCTTGCGTGAGGCCACTCGCGACGGGCATTACATGGAGGAAGCCTGGCGTTGCCGCAAGAATGGCAGCCGCTTCTGGGCCAGCGTGGTAATCACTGCGCAATACGACAGCAGCGGCACGTTGCGTGGGTTCTCTAAAATCACCCGGGACATTACCGATCGCCGCGCGGCCGAGATTGCGTTGCGCACTGCCCGCGAAGAGGCCGAGCGCGCCAGCCTGGCTAAAAGTGAATTCCTGTCGCGCATGAGCCACGAACTGCGCACCCCGCTCAACTCGATCCTGGGCTTTGCGCAACTGCTGGACATGGACGCGCCCCCTGGGCAAAAGGCGCAGATCGGTCACATACTGCGTGCCGGCCAGCACCTGCTGATCCTGATCAATGAAGTGCTGGACATTGCCAAGATCGAAGCCGGACGCCTGCCGCTGAACATCGAATCCGTGCCCTTGGCAATCGCCTTGCAAGAAGCCTTGACGCTGGTCTCGCCAATGGCCGCCGATGCCGGCATCCAGCTGGCACCGCTGCCAATCCTGGCCGCTGACAGTGGGATCGTCGCCGATCGACAACGCCTGACTCAGGTGTTGCTGAACCTGCTGTCAAACGCCATCAAATATAACCGGCCTGAGGGTCAGGTCAGCATTGAGGTCAAGATTGATCAACAACGAATTGCCGTGTCAGTCAGCGATACCGGCAAAGGCATTGCGGCTGATCGCCTGGTTCGCCTGTTCAAGCCGTTTGAACGCCTGGAGACCGACCCGAATGTGGAAGGCAGCGGCCTTGGTCTGGCACTGAGCAAGAGCCTGCTGGAAATGATGAACGGTAGCCTGACCGTGCAAAGTCAACCCGGCGTCGGTTCCCGATTTACCCTGGAGCTGGCGTTTGTACACTTGCAGGACGCCTTCGGGGCAGCCGCTGCCGCGCTCGATAATCGACCGCTGATCCCTGCACTTGCAGACTCCGAAGTTCAGGGCAAGGTGTTGTGCATCGAAGACAACCTCTCCAGCCTGGCACTCATCGAAACCGTGCTGCAACGGCGACCTGGGATAAAACTGCTCTCGAGCATGCAGGGGCAATTGGGGTTGGATCTGGCCGTCCAGCATGCGCCACAGCTCATCCTGCTGGATGTCACGCTGCCCGACATCGACGGGCTGAACGTTCTGCAGCGCTTGCGCCAGTGCGAAATCACCCGATCCACCCCGGTGCTGATGATCACCGCCGACGCCAGCGACCTCACCCGCCTGGCCTTGAGCGACGCGGGCGCGACCGCCGTGCTGACCAAACCGATTCACATTCCTTCGTTCCTTGCCCACCTCGACCAGTACTTTCCGGAGCCCGTGTGAACCCCGACCTGCGCATTCTGATCATCGACGACAAACGCCCCAACCTCGACCTAGTGGAGCAACTGCTGGTGCGTGAGGGGCTGACCAACGTGCTGAGCAGCACCCAACCGTTGCGGACCCTGGAGCTGTTTAACAGCTTCGAGCCGGACCTGGTGATTCTCGACCTGCACATGCCTGAGTTCGACGGTTTTGCCGTGCTGGAACAACTCAACCGACGTATCCCAAGCATTGAATACTTGCCGATCCTGGTGCTCACCGCCGACGCCACCCGCGACACACGCTTGCGCGCCCTCGCCCTGGGAGCCAAGGACTTCATCAGCAAACCACTGGATGCGCTGGAGACCATGCTGCGCGTTTGGAACCTGCTGGAAACCCGTGTGCTTTACAAGACGTTGCGCACCTTGGTACCAGCCGATCAAATTGATCTGCTGCAAAGGCGAGGATCAAAGCCATTACACTGAATAGCCCGGATTGCTGAGTGTTCCGGCGGGCCAGCCAAAAAAGGAAAGTTCCTACATGATGTAGCCGCATTACCTTATAGCGTTAGAACTCAGTGCACACTCGATGCACGACAAAGCCCCTTGGAAATAAAACGATGAAACATACCGTTTTTCTTGCTGCGGCGTGCGTTCGATTGCGTATGTTGCTTGGAGCAGCCCTACTCCCGCTTGCAGGTTGCCAAAGCCATACGCCGGCAGAGGCCGCAGCTATTGCAGCAGCAACTCAACAACAGGAAGACGGCAAATTTACGAGTGATTTTCAAACAGTGCTCTACCGTAACAGCTTGGCCGCCAATGCACTCGGATTGCAGGGAGCTGTGGATATGCAGATGACTGTCGACTCTCAAAACAACGTAGTGGGCTGTTCAGCGCGTAGTAGTCGGTATGAGCAGAGAATAGCTAGTGGACAGGATGACCTCCGAATCGGTCGTTTGATTACCGACATTTGCTGGAACGCTTTATTCCCCGAGGTTCGGCCAGAAGTATTTGTTGATTCGAAAGACACCCAAACAATTATTGCCCCTGTCGTACTCGTGTCTTTGAGGGGCTTGTCGGACAAGCAGAAAGAACACCAGAAAAACAACATCGAGATGTATAAACAAATACGCTTTTTTCGCGAGAACTTAATGACTAAACAAGACATCGACAGTGTCGGTGTCGCCACGTTCCACTTTGTCTCGACTGCCGAGGGGCTAGTACGCGAATGTCTAGTCAACCTTGACCCAAGCGCCTACCGCCCGAAGAAATTCAAGATTGATAACGCCCTACAGCAGCGTCTCAGCACACAGTGCAAGCATTTGAATTTCCAGCAAATGCCCGGATTCAATCCGAATAAAGACGGGTTATTTCAAGGCTATGTCTCCGTTGAGTACAGTCCCTGGATGAACCGCCAGAAGAAACCCTGAACTGTATAAAGATCTTCGGTAACCTACCGGGAGTCAAGGGCGCTCCCCTCGACTCCCAGGCGATAAACCATGACAGATAACCAAAACTCGACTTTTAATTTTTTCCTGAAGTGCTACAAGTTATTCCTTACAAGCCTGCTGATTTTGTCGATCACGATGGCGATTTATTTCACGTTTACCGACCAACTTAAAGATGCCGCTAAAATGGCGCGTAGCGCCTTAATATTTGCAGCCCTGCTTTGGGTTGCAGTAAATTTACGCTGGATTGAAGAACGCATCGGCCCATAATCATTGCACCTCGACTTTTTTGAAGTTGGATTTATGCTAAAGCCGCACCACCTTAAAAAATCAATATAAATTTTTCACAAGCACCATTTTATTTTGTTAATAGAAGATTTCTGCTTACTGCTCCCAGCCCGCCTGAATCGCATGGGTAATTTGATCGACAAACACCCTTGTCTTCGTCGGAACCAACCGCCCCGGGGGCATCACGGCTCTGATCATTTCTGCCTTTCACAGCCCCTGGAGACTCATCCACTTCCTTTCGATGGCGTGTGCACCGAGACTGGATCGCTTTTTTTTGCACCCGTTCAGTAAACCGTCAACCGCAGGGCTTTCTCCCGCATAACCCCATCATGCGCTGGGTGTCTTGAGGCACGAAGACCAGCGGCGCCACGATCTCTTGCACGCCCGAACTGTCGGTCAGCGGTGCGGCGTTGCCCATTGTGATTCGCGACGCGGCCTTCATGACCCACGCGTCGACATTCGCGTCGCCCGAACCTGAGAGCATCGTTACTTTCGGCGTCCCGCTGTCTGACGTGAAGCGATAGGACAGCCGCACGTTCTTCGTTTCACCCGTGGCATTGACCGCTTCGAACACTTCCCGGACAGCAAGCCTGCGAGTCTGCAGCTTGAGAAAACCCGTCAGCCAGATTTGCTGATAACGTTGCATTTGGTCTTCAGTCAGCGGTTGTCCCGCCAAGCGCAGGCGATTCATGGCTTGCCACACTTCGTCGCCACAGTACTGGATTGCGCCCAAATAGAGTGCCAAGGCGCCAGGCAAATCCTGCGGGCCACCCTTGCCTTCTTCCATTAAACGCCCCAGCGCCAGCACGGCATTGTTGCCAGACAGGCGATAGAACTGGCGTGCCTTGGCATAGTCCACGGGTTCGCCCTCGCCGCGTTCGGCCATCTGACCCAGCAGCACATTGGTGGCCGGATTGATCTTGGCGGACTCTACGAACAAGGCACGGGCCTTGCGCAAATCTTGATCGACGCCGTGCCCGCCTTCCTGATACAGCTTGCCCAGCATGGCCATGCAGGTGGCGTTGCCGTAACCGGCGAAGCGTTCGATATAACGCAAGTTGTCTTGGTTGAAGGGCTCTATACCGGCAAGCCCCATGCAGCGAAAGCCAACGTGGAGGGAATCGTAATCAGCAGGTCGAAGCAGGCTCTGACAGCCCGCGAGGGTGAAGAAAAACAAAAGAAGGTAGGCTGGTTTTAGCATGGCGTCCGTGCGTCCTTGCGGTAAAAGCAGGCATTATGCCAGCCATTGACCCCATGCCCAATTCACCGCTCCCCCAGGTCAAGGCGTTTTTGCAGAGCAAAGCGGGCTCCTTTGGCGACCCGATAGCCTCTAAGCGTCGAAAGTCGGGCATGCGTGCGGCGTTATGTCGGTAACCCACGCTTGAATCCAGACCCGCGCAGGCCTACCCTGCACGCGTCGAACAATCACCCAACACGTCAGGGAAGACTTCAAATGTGGGATGGCAGCGTTACCTTTGGCGACTCATGGGCCGGTTACATTGGCCGTGCCGATCAAAACACTGCTCACTCCCATGTCGCCATCCAACTGTGCATTGGCGTAGGCCAACCCGCCACCCTGGAGCTGCCGGGAAAGGTGATCCGTGCGGCAGGCGTGATCATCGGTCCCAACGTCGAACACCGTGCCGTGGCCGAAAGTCATCCGGTGGCATTTTTGTATGTCAGCCCGGACACGGTGTTGGGCCGTGCGCTCAATGCGTTGCTGCAAGACGATGGCATCGCCCTGGCCAGTGATGAATTGCTGGAGTGTTTCCGCCGTAGCACGTCCCTGGCGCACTTTGTCGACGCCCTCTCGCGTTTACTGGCAATTACCCCTCCGATCGACCATAGGCTCCACAAAGCCTTGAATATTCTGCGTCTGGACCGCGACGGCCCAGGTTGTGTCAGTCGCGCTGCCCAGGCGGTGGGGTTGTCCAGCCCGCGCTTGCGCTGCGTCGCCACCCACCAGATGGGTGTTTCCCTCTCCCAGTGGATCATCTGGAACAAATTGGAACGGGCCTCCAAATCCCTGGCCGGGGGTTCGACGTTGTCGGACGCCGCTGCCGACGGCGGTTTCTCCGACCAGGCGCATCTGGCTCGCATGATGCGCCGCATGATTGGCATGACGCCGCGCACCGCCGCCGAGGTTTTGCGCAAGACAAGCGTTTCGTTCAAGACGCGCTGATATCAAAACGCCAATATCAATCGCATCTTATTCGCGACCACGTTAAGCGCTGAGTACCGGCTCCCAGAGCGCCTCAGCGCCACCGAAAGTGAATAGAAGAGTGTTCGCCCGGGGCACCTGTGCCTGCGATTCGGCGAAACGCACCATGAATTCTTTCGATGAATCCGCAGGATGCGCCCTACATGTCAGCACAGCAAAAATTAACCGTCCTTCTCACTGGAGGCTCAGGGGTGCTCGGTGAGTCACTGATCGACTGCCTGGCAGAGGACTTTCACCTGGTCTGCCTGGCGCGCAAAAGCCGTATCCGCCATCCCCGAGTAGAAGTGCTCAAGGGTGATATTTGCAGCGCTGACCTAGGCTTGGCCAGCGACGTTTATGCTGAGTTGCTTGAGCGTGTCGACTGGGTGATCCACGCCGCGGCGGTGACGCGACTGGACGGTGATATCGACCAGATTTTTTCGGTGAACTACCTCGGCACCGAAAACGTCGTGGCCTTTGTGCAGCAAGCCAAGGTGCCGCTGTATCACATCAGCACCGCCTTTACCCACCCTTGCGACTATTACGAAGGCGTGCAAGCAGAAACCCCTTATGAAGTCGCCAAGCGCCAGGCCGAAACGCTGGTGCGCTCGGCCGGCATCGACGTGTCGATCTTTCGTCCGTCCATCATCATCGGCGACGCCAGCACCGGGCATATGCCCAACTTCCAGGGTTTCCATATGACCATGGGGCTGATGATGTCTGGCGTACTGCCTATCGTGCCCTGCCCGCCTGCCGGCTATGTCGACCTGATCGCCCGTGACGTCGCGGCGCGAGCGATTGCCAATGCACTGCACCAGCGTTTGATCGGCGACGACTATTTTCTCACCAGCGGCCCGCAGGCCCTGGATCTGACGGGGCTCCTGGACCTGATGTGCCAGTCCATGGACACCCAGAGACAACCCTTCACACGGCCACGCTGCATGGCGCCGGACATTTATGAACGGTTGATCCGCCCGGTATTTCTACCGGCGCTGAGCGGCAATATCCAGGCCGCCCTGACCCGTGCCACCCAGTTGTGCCGCTATGCCTGCCTGCGCACGCCACTGCCCACCTCATTGCCGCAGTTACTCGGCGAGCCGGCGTTCAGCCAACGCGATGTTGGCCGTGAGTTGCTGCTCTCGCTCAACCACCTGGCGCCCAAGCTCGGGGCTCTGACGCGCATGCTCAAGCAGCCGGTGACAACGTCCACAGAAGCGAGCGTGGCATGAACCACACTGTTATCGAACCTACTCTCGACGCCGCACAGGTCGACCAATACCTGCGCCAGCACGTCAACTCCGGCTACGCACGCCTTGCGTCACTGATGAACCTGCCGATCGAGCAATCCAGCCGTGGCGTCTACATCTACGACGAGCAAGGCCGCCAATACCTGGATGCAGGCGGCTATGGCGTGTTTTTCCTCGGGCACGGCCACCCGGTCGTCGTGGAAGCGGTTACTCGGCAACTGCAGCAAAACGCTTTGGCCAGCAAGTTGTTGCTCAACCCACAACAGGCCTTTGCTGCCCACGCTCTGGCGGCACTGTGCCCGGGTGACCTGGACTATGTGTTCTTTTGCAACTCGGGCGCCGAGGCCACCGAAGCCGGCTTGAAACTCGCCCGCCTCAACGGTTGCCGCCGCACGCTGTCGACGTTCGGAGGCTTCCACGGCAAGACCCTCGGCGCCCTCGCCGTCACTGGCCGCGAGAGCTACCGAGAGCCTTTCAGCGGGTTGCTCAGCAACAGCGAGTTCGTGCCGTTTGGCGACAGCGTCGCGCTGGAGAAGCAACTGCGCGCATCGCCGGACAAGGCCTGTGTGATCCTCGAACCGATCCAGGCCGAAGCGGGGGTGATCCTGCCGCCATCCGGCTACCTCAGGCGCGTGCGCGAACTGTGCGATCAATATGGCGCCGTGCTGATTATCGACGAGATCCAGTCTGGCCTGGGTCGCACCGGCTATTGGTGGGGCTGCGATCAAGAACAGGTGGTGCCCGACATTATGCTGGTGGGTAAAAGCCTGTCCGGCGGCTGCGTACCGGTGAGCGCCATGGTGGCCCGCGCCGAGATCTACGCGCCGTTCAATCGCAACCCTACGGTCCATACCTCGACCTTCGGCGCCAACCCGCTGGCCATGGCGGCTGTGCAGGCCACGTTGCAAGTGATGGTGCAAGAAGACCTGGTCACGCGTGCCCGGCTGCTCGGCCAGGACCTGCACGCCCGCTTCAGCGCGCTGTTGCAGCAACAGGGCTTGGCCGAACGCGTGCAACTGCGCAGCGCCGGTTTGCTGTTGGGCTTTGAATTCGCCGAGGCCTCAATCGCCGCCAACATGGTCATGGCCCTGATCGAGCAACGCATCATTGTGTGCCACTCGCTCAATGACCATCGGGTGCTAAGGCTCACGCCTTCGCCACTGCTGACGGCCCAGGATTGCAACTGGCTGATCGAAGGCTTCGCCCAGGCGCTGACCACTTCGATGCCATCCCTTTAAATGGAGTTTTCCCCCATGCAAGAAGTCAACGTGCAGGCCCATATTCCCCATGCCTGCGCTGATGAAGTATTTGCGGTGATCAGCGATTTCAGCAACTACGTCGAGCTCTGCGAATCGGTGCGCAATATCAGCATCAACAAGGTCAGCGACCAGGTGTCGTTCACGTCCTGGGAGGTCAACTTCCACAGCGGCATTCTCAAGTGGCAGGAGCGTGACACCTTCAATGCCGACACCCGAGAGATTCATTTCGAGCAGATGGCCGGCGACGTCGATCACTTCTCCGGCACCTGGCACGTCTTGCCGGACGGCAAGGACGCGATCATCACCTTTAAATCACGCTTCGACCTGGGCCTGCCAATGCTCGCGGACATGCTCGACCCTGTGGCCAAACAAGCTATCCGGGACAACATCCACTCGATCATCACCGGCCTGTTTCCGGCGAGCTACTTGAAGGCCTGAACCATGTCACTGTCGTTACTCAATCGCTCACGCGATTTGCTTCAACGCTACGCCCCGGGTTTTGACGAGCGTTTGGCGGCCATTCCGAGTGCCCAGCGTGAAACGCCACAGAGCGAGGTCATCGCCCTGTTCAAGCAACATGGTCCGGTGGGGTTGCTGGTCAACCGCGAAGCCGGCGGGCTGGGCGCGAACATCCTCGACGCGGTGCATGTGCAGATCGCCCTGGGCGCCCGCTCGCCCTCGTTGGCGGTGGCCAGCACCATGCACCAATTTTCCGTAGCGAGCTTATTGGCACTCACGCAAAACGGCGGCGGCGCCGAAGGCCTGTTGCTGGCCGCCGTCGCGCAAAACCGCTTGCTGCTGTCTTCGGGGTTTGCCGAGGGCACCTCCGGAGCGGGGATTCTCGACTCGGCCATGCAGGCAGTGCAAACCCCAGAGGGGGTTTTACTCAGCGGCAGCAAGAAGCCCTGCTGCCTCGGGCAGTCGATGGACTTGCTCACCGCCAGCTATATCCGCCAAACCCCTGGCGGCGAAGAGCTGATGGTCGCATTGATTCCGGCCACGGCGCCGGGCATCAGCCGCAACCCCTTCTGGCAGAACAGCGCCCTGGCCGGCGCAGAAAGCATCGAAGTACGCCTCAATGAAGTGCTGGTGCCCGAGCGCATGGTGTTTTCCGCCGGTTACACGCACCAGCTGGGCGACGTGCAAACCGTGGGTTTCATCTGGTTCGAACTGTTGATTTGCGCATCTTATGTGGGTGCCTGCGCCGGCCTGATCGAATCGGTCACAGACGCCGCTCGCTGGACCGCGCATCACCGCGTGGACCTGGCAGCCGACCTGCAACTGGCGATCAGTGCCCTGGAAGGCGCGGCCCTGGATATCGAGCGCAACCCGCAGGACTTGCCTAACGTGTTGGCCCGTCTGCTGCTGGTGCGTTACGGCATTGAGCAACGGCTTGCCCAGCTCTCCGACCAGGCCCACGCCATGTTGGGCGGGATGGCATTCATCACCAGCAACCTGAGTTCCAACGGGCTGATGGCCTGCCGCGGCTTGCAATTTCATCCACCGGCCAGGATCTCGATGGCGACCAACCTTGATACCTACCTGTCCGCATCAACCTTCAGCATGACCGGAGCGCACTCATGAACCTGCTCGGAAAAACCATTGTTATCACCGGTACCGCGCGCGGCCTGGGTTTCGCGGCGGCCAGCAAGCTCAAGCGACTGGGCGCCACCGTGATTGGCCTCGATATCCTCGCACCGCAAGACAGCGGCCTGCTGGACGCGTTTTATCAAGTCGACCTGTGTGACCGCCACGCCGTGGCCAACGTGATCAGCGCTATTAGCACCGATTTCGGCGACATCGACATTCTGGTCAATAACGCCGGCACCCTGACACTGGAACGCGGCGAAACCGGCGTCACCGATGAGGTGACCCGCGCAGTGGACGTCAACCTGTTCGCGCCTTGGCAACTGACTTCGGGGTTCCTGCCGGGGCTACTGCGAAAGCGCGGCAAAGTGGTCAACGTGTCCTCATTGTTCGCGCTGGTGAATGCGCCCTACGTCGCGGCCTATGCCGCGAGCAAACGCGCACTGAGCGCTTATTCGGATGTGCTGCGCATGCAGTATCGCGGGGAGCTTGATGTGGTCACGGTGTACCCGGGGTTCATCGACACAGCGATCCACTTGCCCGCGCAGCGTGTGGGCCTGTCGGTCAAACGCCTGGTGACCTTCAAGTGGGGTGACAAGACCCTGCTGTCCCTGGAAGAAAAACTGGATGCCGCCGCGAACGGCCTGGTGCGCGCCTGCCAGAAAAATGGCCTGCGCAACCGTGGACTGACGTTCATGGGCACGCTGGCCATGTACACCGCGCGCAGCGTGCCGAGCGTGGTCGATGCCTTTATCGCCATGCGCCTGCGTACGCTAACGCGTGGCGGTCATCTGGTGCTCAACCCTGAACTGATCGAGTAAGCCCTCGCTAATGGCCAGCCATCTGCACCCCAAGCCCCAGGTCCGCCTCGACCGTGCTTTGTTCAAGGCTCGACCGAGGGAATCCTTGCTGATCATCGCCTACGCCTTGAGCCTGTACCTGCTGCCACTCGCGCTGTTTGTGTGGGTGGCAACCACAGCCTCCACCCTGTGGGTGCTGGTGTGTTTGCCATTGGTGGTATTGGCGGGATACGGGTTATTTCTGCAAGCGATCCTTGGGCATGAAGGTTTCCACTTCAACCTGAGTGCGAACCCCATGCGCAGTTGCTACCTGGGCATTGCTACCAGTTCGCTGCTGCCGGGGTTCTGTGTGACCGGTTACTTCGTCGACCATTGGCAACACCACCGTTACAGCAACAGCGCGAAAGACCCGGACTACCGGCTCTTTTCGCGTTATCACACACTGGCGAGCCGCATCACCCTGTCGCGCTTGATTGCCACCCTGCGTTATCTGCAGACCACCTGGCGCCTGGCGTTCGGGCCATTGGGTAATCCTTCGGCGCTGCCATTGAGTTCGGTGCAGGTGCAACGGCTGGCCCGCTGCAATATCGCCTGCCAGGTGGTATGGCTCAGCCTGTATGGGCTGGCTATCTGGCTTGTCGACGGACTGTTGTTGGGGTTTTCCTTGAGCCTGGCGGTGGCGTTCCTGCTGTCGGCGGTCAACGCCTATCAGGAGCATGCTTTCGACGCAGGCCATCAGCTGCCGCCGGCGCGTTCACGCACTTCGCGCCTCAACACCTGGTTGCACGCGGGCTCGAACTTTCACCTGGAACATCATTTTTACCCCGCGGTGCCTTGCTGGCGACTGCCCAAGGTACACCGTCAACTGCTGGAAGCGGGATGGTATGAAGGCCGGCAATACCTGCTGGAAAAGCACTTTGTGCGGTCCTTCCGGTACGCCACCGGTCGCCATCCTTATCGTACAAACACGGTAAACGACACACACCCTTAATTTCCGATGGATTTTGGGCCTGACCCTTCAGGCCGCAGGAGCACGCATGCCTTTTGATATCGATAGCCACATTGAAACCGAGCGCGAACAGCTGTTCAGCCACCCATTGTTCGCCAATATCCGCAGCGTAGAAGATGTGCGCACCCTGATGGAGTTTCACGTGTTCGCCGTCTGGGACTTCATGACCTTGCTCAAGCGTATCCAGCGCGACCTCACCTGCGTGGAGTTGCCCTGGGTGCCGCCGGTACACATCACCGCCGCTCGCCTGATCAACGAAATCGTGGTGGGTGAAGAGACCGACGAGCACCCCGACGGCGGTTTTATCAGCCACCTGGACCTGTACCTCGCCGCCATGGATGAAATCGGCGCCGACAGCAGCGTATTCCGCCGCTTCCTGGCCGCCATCCAGGCCAAGGTGCCTCTGGCTAAGGCGCTCAACGACGCGCAGATTCCGACGGCCGCCAAAGTGTTCATGTGCCAGACCCTCGATGTTGCGCAACACGGCAGCACCGAAGCGGTCCTGGCGTACTTCTTCTTCGGGCGTGAAGACATCATCCCCGACATGTTTGGTCGCCTGCTGTCGCAATGGTCGGTCAGTGAACGCGATGTACCGATGCTCACGTATTACTTGAAGCGCCACATCGAGATGGATGGTGACGATCACGGCCCGGCGGCCAAACGCATCATCGCCGAAATCGTCACCAGCCCCGCGCAACACCTGCACATGGTCGAGAGTGCGAAAACCGCAATCAACTCACGGATTGACCTGTGGAATGGCGTGCATCAGTTCCTGCTGGACAAGGCTCAGCCGACGGTGGGTCGCCCTGCGCGGGAGGTCCACACCGTTTCTGAGCCTGCTTGACCTCAACGCGCATCGACAGGGAGTACCACATGACCAAAGGCAAGTTGATAAAACTGACGCTGTGCGGCGTCGTGGTCGGCGGGTTGCTGATACTGGGCTGGCAGCGCTGGCAGTATTCCAGCACCTACGTGAGTACCGACAACGCCGAGCTCGACGGGGTGATCATCCCGGTACGGGCCAAGCTTTCGGGCGTGGTGATCAGTGTGCCGGTGGTGGACAACGTCAGGGTACAAAGCGGCGACCTGCTGTTTCAGATCCGCGACAGCGAGTACCGCTACCAGTTGCAGCAGCGCGAAGCACAGTGGCAAGCGCTGCTCGCCGCCGCCGGGCGCGCAGGCGTGCCGGGCGCGCTGGACAGTCAGGTGCTCGGTGCGGTGGCCATGCGCGAGGCCGCGCAGGCGGCCCTGGCTCAAGCAAGCGCCAACCTTGAGCAAGCGCGCAACGACTACCAGCGTGCCCGTCGCCTCGGCGCCCAAGGCGTGCTGAGCACCCAGGACCTGGAGGTGGCCAAGGCGCGTTTCGACGCCCTCAGCCACGCCCAGGGAGTGGCGCGCAGCAACGCCCAGGCCGCCGCTCAAAGCACCTTGGCCAACAAAGCCGAACTCAAGGTGCAGGACTATCGGATCGCGGCCGCGCAAGCGGAGCTGGAACAATCCAGGATCCAGCTCAACGACACCCGCCAGACCGCGCCGATGCGCAGCATTGTCTCGAAAAAAGAGGTGGAACCCGGCCAGTTTGTGGTCGCTGGCCAAAAGCTCATGAGCCTGATCGCCACCGACGCACTGTGGATTACCGCCAACTTCAAGGAGACCCAAGTGGGCCGCGTGCGCGTGGGCCAGAATGCCCGCGTCACCGTGGACGCCTTCCCCGGGCACGCCTTCGACGGCGTCGTCGAAAGCCTGGCACCGGCCACCGGAGCCAAGTTCTCATTGCTGCCCCAGGAGAATGCCACGGGCAACTTCACCAAGGTGGTGCAGCGCGTGCAGGTGCGCATCGCGCTCAACGATGTGCCAGATGACTACAAGTCGCTATTGAGCCCGGGCATGAGCGCGTTTGTCGAAGTGGCCGCACCTGACGACGCCGGCCACACGCTATGAAGTCGCCTTACCTGATTGCGCTGACCGTCACGCTGGTCTCGATGATGGAGTTGCTCGATGTCACCATCGTCAACGTAGCGATTCCCAGCCTGATGGGCACCTACGGTGCGTCGGTGGATGAAATCTCCTGGGTCTCCACCGGTTATGTGGTGGCCAACGTGGTGATTCTTCCGGTCAGTGGCTGGCTGTCGGCGTGGTTCGGCCGGCGGACTTATTACTTGGTCTCTACCGCGCTGTTCGTGCTGGCATCATTGGGCTGCGCGATGTCTGCCGAACTTTGGCAACTGGTCGCGTTCCGGGTGCTGCAAGGCCTGGCGGGCGGCGGGTTGCTGGGGATTTCCCAGGCAATCATCTACGACGTGTTCCCCAAGGAAAAGGTCAGCAGCGGCATGGCGCTGTACGGCGTGGGCGTAATGATGGGGCCCACCTTGGGTCCGACCGTCGGCGGCTACCTGATCGACACGTTGTCGTGGCATTGGATCTTCTTGATCAACTTGCCGATTGGTGCCGTGGCCTTGTTGTTGTGCTGGCTGTGTATCAACGACTCGCCCAACGAACAAAAGCCTTCCAGTGTCGACTACAGCGGCTTTTGTTTGCTGGCCCTGGGCGTGGGCAGCCTGCAGATCCTGTTGGAGCGCGGCGAGCACTGGGACTGGATGGCGTCCAACTGGACCGTGGCCTGCCTGTTGCTCAGCAGCTTCAGCCTGGTGGGTTTCTTCTGGTGGGAGCGGCGTGTGGCCAACCCGATCGTCAACGTCGCGCTGTTCCAGAACCGCGAGTTCCTGATGGGTTGCATCTGCGCGTTTTGCGTGGGCTTCGGGCTGTACAGCACGTTGTTCATGGTGCCGCTGTTCTTGCAGACCCTGCTGGCGCAGAGCGCTTACCAGAGCGGCTTGGTGATTTTCCCCGGGGCGGTGGCCAGCGCCATCAGCACCTTGGTGATCGGCAAACTGTCCCAGGAAAACAAGATCGACGAGCGTGTGTTCGTCACCCTGGGCATTGTCATGTACTGCTATGCGATGTTCCTGCACACCCAGTTCACCCTCGACAGCAACCCCGACTCGCTGTACTGGCCCTTGGTGATCCGCGGCCTGGGCCTGGGCATGATCTTCGTGCCGCTGACCAACCTGGCGATGCGCCGCCTGCCGCTGACATTGATCTCCGGCGCCTCAGGCGTACTCAACCTGATGCGCCAGTTGGGGGGCAGCGTTGGCATCGCCATCGCAGCCACCTTGCTCACACGGTTCTCGTGGGAACGCTACCGCCTGCTTTCCGAGCATGTCACCGAATCGAGCCTGGTGGCCAGTGGCTGGGGAGGTGTGGAAACCGACCCGTTGTTTCTTTCCCTGGGCCTGGCGAGCCATCAACAAGCCCTGGCCCTGATGCCTTACCTGCAAGCGCGCGAACAAGGGCAAATGCTGGCGTTCAGCATGCTGTTCGGCACCTTGGGAGCGGTGATGGCCATCGGGATTCCCATGGTGCTGATGATGCGCAAAAGCCACCTCAGTCGATAAATCTTTCAGTGGAGCACACCCCTTGCGTATTCCAGGCCTGCATCTGAACACCACCCCGCTGCTCATGCCGCTGTATTGGCTGGCACTCGCCTGCGCGCCCACTCAGGTATTGGCAGATGACTTGTACCACCTGTACCAGAAGGCGCTGACCCACGACATGCAGTTCGCGGCCGCACAGGCCCAGCAATTGGCCACGGCAGAAAAGGAACCGCAAAGCCGTGCCAATCTGCTGCCGGACCTGTCTGTCACCGGCGGCGCGGCCTGGGTCGATGCCGAGGATTCGTCCGACTATCACCGCAATCGCAATAACACCAACGCCTACGCCGTGGTCCTCACACAGCCGCTGCTGCGTTGGCAGAACGTAATCGCCCACGACCAAAGCAAACTGTTGATCAGCGCCAGTGAACTGCACACCGAACAGGCGCGCCAAGCGCTGATGCTGCGCGTCGCCCGCGCTTATTTCGACGTGCTGCTCAATCAGGAACTGTTGAACACCCGCACGCAACAGCTACAAACCCTGCGCGAGAGCCAGACGCGCAGCCAGCGACTGCTGGCCGACGGCGCCACCACCGCTAATGCGCTCGCCCAGGTGCAGGCCAAGTACGACCAGGCCTTCGCCGAACAGGTGGCCGCCCGTGGCGCACTGGACATAGCCAACGAAACACTCACCCAATTGACCGCCGCGCAGGCGGGCCCGTGGTCAGGCAAAGAGCCGCAGTTCAGTGCCCCGGTGCCCGCTGCCATCGATGATTGGGCCACGACCGCGCAACAAGGCAACCTTGCCGTACAGGCGGCGCAGATTGCCCAGCGCCTGGCCGAAATGGACATCGACAAAGAACGGGCCGGGCATTTGCCGACCCTGGATCTGATCGCCGCCCATGGCCGCTTCGCCTCTGTCGGCGGTGATGTCTACGATGTGACGTTGCCGGAAAACCGCTATAACCAGACCGTGGTCGGGGTCAAACTGAGCGTTCCGCTGTACAGCGGTGGCCGCACCAGCAGCCGCGTGCGCGAAGCCCATGCACTGCAAAGCAAGGCGGCGGACGAAGTCGAAGATGCACGCCGCAACGCCGGGCTGAAGGCGCGCCAGGCCTACCTGCAAGTCACCAACGGCATGAGCCAATACCAGGCACTCAAGCAGGCCTTGAACTCCAGCCAGATCAACCTCGCCGCTGTGACCCACGGCTTCGAAGCCGGCTCGCGTATCAACACCGATGTACTGGATGCCCAACAGAAAGTCACCGATACCCAGCAACGCCTGGCCCAACAACGCTATGCGATCCTGATGGCCCAGTTGCACCTGTTGGCATCCACCGGCAACCTGAGCGACGCGCGCCTGCGCGAAATCAGCCACACGCTGAACTGACGCGCTGGTGAATAATGCGCTGACATTCGCTCAACGTGAGGGCTGAGTTGGATTAAGCTTGGGCATCTCAAAAATGGAACGGTGCCCATGTTCGACCTCAACGAACTCTTCCTCTACGCCAAGGTGGTCGAGCACGGCGGTTTTGCGGCGGCGGGCCGTGCGCTGAACCTGCCCAAATCGACCTTGAGCCGCAGAGTCAGCCAGCTTGAAGCCAGGCTGGGGGCACGGCTGATACAGCGCTCGACGCGCCAGTTCCAGGTCACCGATATCGGCCAGGCCTACTATCGCCATTGCGTGGCGATGATTGCCGAAGCCGAGTCGGCCGAAGATGTGATTGCCTTCAACAAATCAGAGCCGCGCGGCGTGATCCGCTTGAGCTGCACCACTGCGCTGCTCAACTATTGGGTGGCGCCGATGCTTGCCCAATTCATGGCGCAATGCGCCAGCGTCGAACTGAATGTGAAGAGTTTCAACCGCAAGGTCGACATCATCAGCGAAGGCTATGACATGGCCTTGAACCTGTGTTTCCCCCCGCTGGAAAGCAGTGAACTGGTCATGAAATTGCTCGGTAAGAGCCCGCAGGTGTTGGTAGCAAGCGCGGCTTTTTTGCAGGGTGCTCCCCTGCCCTCGCTACCGGCTGACCTTGCCGGGCTGGCGACTATCCATTGGGGCAACCCGTTGCTTCAATACCTGTGGGACCTGACCGGGCCGGACGGCGCGACGGCCCAGGTCGCGCACACGCCACGCCTGGTCAGCGATGACATGTCGACCCTGAAAAACGCAGCACTGGCGGGCGTGGGCATCGCCAACCTGCCGCAGGTAGTCGTGAAAGACGAACTGGCCGACGGACGCTTGATTGCCGTATTGCCTGAATGGCAACCCGCTGAAGGCGTGATCACCGCCGTGTTCCCCTCCAGGCGTGGGCTGATGCCGTCGGTGCGGTCCTTGATCGACTTTCTGGGCGATGCGTTTGAGGCGCCGTGATGCACCCATGCCTAACTGCAAAAGTTCCTTACACCCTCAGCAACAGTCTTTTGTCATCAATCACATTGATAGCTCCCTAACAAAACCCCCATGCTAGAGGGCTGACTCCGCGCTTATATCATTCCGAATGATAGTTACCTTTGCTTCATTCGATTCGTGACATAGCACCTCCCCGCGCATGATCCGCCCATCTCAAATACATTGGCGGATGCACCTCATGGAACAGTCACTCAAACATTTGCGCTTCCCCTTGGCGATCTTGGCCGTAGTGGTGATGAGCGCGTGCGGCAAGACCCCGGAACAAGCGGCCGCCATGCCTCCTGCCAAGGTCAGCGTGGCCAAGGTGCTGGAACAACCGGTCAACGAGTGGGACGAGTTCACCGGGCGCCTTGAAGCGCCGGAAACCGTGCAGATTCGTCCGCGGGTGTCCGGCCAGATTGACCAGGTGGCGTTCACCGAAGGCGCGCTGGTGAAGAAAGGCGACCTGCTGTTCCAGATCGACCCGCGCCCGTTCCAGGCCGAAGTGCGCCGCCTGGAGGCCCAACTGGCTCAGACCAAAGCCGCCGCCACCCGCAGCGAAAACGAAGCGCAACGCGGTGAACGCCTGCGCCAGAGCAATGCGATCTCTGCCGAACTGGCCGACTCGCGCACCACCGCCGCCCAGGAAGCCCGTGCCGCGATGGCCGGGATCCAGGCGCAGTTGGACCTGGCCAAGCTGAACCTGAGTTTTACGCGCGTGACCTCGCCCATCAGTGGCCGCGTCAGCCGTGCCGAAATCACCGCCGGCAACCTGGTGACCGCCGATACCACTGCGCTTACCAGCGTGGTCTCCACCGACAAGGTCTACGCCTACTTCGACGCCGATGAGCGTGTATT
The DNA here is from genome assembly GCF_003408955.1 of Pseudomonas sp. GL93. NCBI lineage: Bacteria > Pseudomonadati > Pseudomonadota > Gammaproteobacteria > Pseudomonadales > Pseudomonadaceae > Pseudomonas > Pseudomonas sp. GL93. The sequence goes on along the minus strand of NZ_NKRF01000135.1, from coordinate 40,737 downwards.
CCTCAAGTACACCGAACTGGCCCGTGAAGGCCGGCGTGGCGCAACCACCCCTGTGTACCTGGGCCTGTCCAACGAAACCGGCAACCCGCACCTGGGCCAGATGAACTTCGTCGACAACCAGGTCAACCCGGCTACCGGCACCATCCGTGGCCGTGCAGTGTTCGACAACAGCAAGGGCGAATACACCCCTGGCCTGTATGCGCGCTTGAAACTGGTCGGCAGCGGTACCTATTCGGCGGTGTTGATCAATGACGAAGCCGTCGGCACCGACCTGGGCAAGAAATTCGTACTGGTGATGGACGGCGACAAGCCGGCTTATCGCGCGGTGGAACTGGGGCCGAAAATCGAAGGCCTGCGCATCGTGCGCAGCGGCCTGACCAAGGACGACACCGTAATCGTCAAGGGCCTGCAGCGTGTTCGCCCAGGCTCACCGGTCGCACCAGAAACCATCCCGATGGCCAGCAAGGAAACCCTCGCCGCCTTGGCCCAACAACGACAAGCGCTTGAAGCCAGCAACCTGGAGCAAGTAGCGCCGCAAACCGCAGCGCCCAAGCTCGCCAGCGCTGCGACTCCACGCGGTTAAGGGATACCTAAGATGAATTTTTCCAAGTTCTTCATTTCACGGCCGATCTTCGCAGCGGTGCTGTCGCTGTTGATCCTGATCGCCGGCGCGATCTCGTTGTTCCAACTGCCGATCAGCGAATACCCGGAAGTGGTACCGCCGACCGTGGTGGTGCGCGCCAACTTCCCGGGTGCCAACCCCAAAGTCATCGGTGAAACCGTGGCCGCGCCGTTGGAGCAAGCCATCACGGGTGTCGAGAACATGCTGTATATGTCCTCGCAATCCACCGCTGACGGCAAGCTGACCCTGACCATCACCTTCGCCCTGGGCACCGACCTGGACAACGCGCAGGTGCAGGTGCAAAACCGTGTGACGCGCACCCAGCCCAAGCTGCCAGAGGAAGTGACGCGCATCGGCATTACCGTGGACAAGGCCTCCCCCGACCTGACCATGGTGGTGCACTTGACCTCCCCGGATCAGCGTTACGACATGCTGTACCTGTCCAACTACGCGATCCTCAATATCAAGGATGAACTGGCACGCCTGGGCGGCGTCGGTGACGTGCAGTTGTTCGGCATGGGCGACTACTCCCTGCGCGTGTGGCTCGACCCGAACAAAACCGCTTCGCGCAACCTGACCGCCACCGATGTGGTCACGGCGATCCGCGAGCAGAACCGCCAGGTGGCAGCCGGTGCCCTGGGCGCCCAGCCTGCGCCGAGTGACACCAGCTTCCAGTTGTCGGTCAATACCCAGGGCCGCCTGGTCACTGAAGAAGAGTTCGAGAACATCGTGATTCGCGCCGGCGCCAACGGTGAAATCACGCGCCTCAAGGACATCGCCCGGGTCGAGCTGGGCTCCAGCCAATACGCGCTGCGCTCGCTGATCGATAACCAGCCGGCCGTTGCGATTCCGATTTTCCAGCGTCCCGGCTCCAATGCCATCGACATCTCCAACGATGTGCGCAGCAAGATGGCCGAGCTGAAAAAGAGCTTTCCGGCGGGCATGGATTACCGCATCGCCTATGACCCGACCATCTTTGTACGCGGTTCCATCGAAGCGGTGGTGCATACCCTGTTTGAAGCATTGATCCTCGTGGTATTGGTGGTGATCCTGTTCCTGCAGACCTGGCGCGCCTCGATTATCCCGTTGGTGGCGGTGCCGGTTTCGTTGATCGGTACGTTTGCGGTGATGCACCTGTTCGGGTTCTCGCTGAACGCCCTGTCATTGTTCGGCCTGGTACTGGCCATCGGTATTGTGGTGGACGACGCCATTGTGGTGGTGGAGAACGTTGAGCGTAATATCGAGCTGGGCCTTGAGCCGTTCCCAGCGACCGAAAAAGCCATGAGTGAAGTGACCGGCCCCATCATCGCCACGGCGCTGGTGCTGTGTGCGGTGTTCATTCCGGCCGCCTTTATCAGTGGCTTGACCGGGCAGTTCTACAAGCAGTTCGCCTTGACCATCGCGATCTCAACCGTGATCTCAGCGTTCAACTCCCTGACCCTGTCTCCTGCACTGGCCGCTGTGTTGCTGCGCGGTCACGACGCGCCGAAGGATCGGTTCTCGAAGTTCCTCGACAAGATCTTCGGTGGCTGGCTGTTCCGTCCCTTCAACCGCTTTTTCGAAAAGGCCAGCCATGGCTATGTAGGCACCGTGCGCCGAGTGATTCGCGGCAGCGGTATTGCCTTGTTCGTCTACGCAGGCTTGATGGTGCTGACGTTCTTCGGGTTTGCCCACACGCCGACCGGTTTCGTCCCGGCCCAGGACAAGCAATACCTGGTGGCCTTCGCCCAACTGCCCGACGCCGCAAGCCTGGACCGCACCGAAAACGTGATGAAGCGCATGTCGGAGATCGCCCTGAAACAACCCGGCGTGGAAGCTGCAATTGCCTTCCCGGGCCTGTCGATCAACGGGTTCACCAACAGCCCGAACAGCGGCATCGTGTTCGTGACCTTGAAGCCCTTCGATGAGCGTAAAGACCCAAGCATGTCTGCCGGTGCGATTGCCGGTGCACTGAACGGCCAATACGCCAATATCGAAGAAGCCTACATGGCGATCTTCCCGCCGCCGCCGGTACAAGGCCTGGGCACCATCGGGGGCTTCCGTCTGCAGATCGAAGACCGTGGCAACCTCGGCTATGACGAGCTGTATAAAGAAGTGCAGAACGTGATTGCCAAGAGCCACAGCGTGCCTGAACTGTTCGGCCTGTTCACCAGCTACACGGTCAACGTGCCGCAAGTGGACGCGGCTATCGACCGCGAAAAGGCCAAGACCCACGGCGTGGCGATCAGTGACATCTTCGACACCCTGCAGGTCTACCTGGGTTCGTTGTATGCCAACGACTTTAACCGCTTCGGGCGTACCTATCAGGTCAACGTGCAGGCCGAGCAGCAGTTCCGCCAAGACTCCGACCAGATCGGCCAATTGAAAGTGCGCAATAACAGAGGCGAGATGATCCCGCTGGCGACCTTTATCAAGGTCAGCGATACCTCGGGCCCGGACCGTGTGATGCACTACAACGGCTTCATCACCGCCGAAATCAACGGCAACGCCGCGCCGGGCTACAGCTCTGGCCAGGCCCAGGCCGCGATTGAAAAACTGCTCAAAGATGAACTGCCCAACGGCATGACCTACGAGTGGACCGACCTGACCTATCAGCAAATCCTTTCGGGCAATACCGCGCTGTTCGTGTTCCCGCTCTGCGTGCTGCTGGCGTTCCTGGTACTGGCCGCCCAATACGAAAGCTGGAGCCTGCCGCTGGCGGTGATCCTGATCGTACCGATGACACTGCTGTCGGCCATCACCGGGGTGATCATCTCAGGCGGCGACAACAACATCTTCACCCAGATCGGCCTGATCGTACTGGTGGGCCTGGCGTGCAAGAACGCGATTCTGATCGTCGAGTTCGCCAAGGATAAACAGCAGGAAGGCCTCGACCCGCTCGCCGCAGTACTGGAAGCCTGCCGCCTGCGTCTGCGGCCGATCCTGATGACCTCGTTCGCGTTCATCATGGGTGTGGTGCCACTGGTGCTGTCCAGCGGTGCCGGTGCCGAGATGCGCCATGCCATGGGCGTGGCAGTGTTCTCCGGGATGATCGGTGTGACCTTCTTCGGTCTGTTGCTGACGCCAGTGTTCTACGTACTGATCCGTCGCTATGTCGAGCGCAGTGAAGCGCGCAAAGCGGCCAAGGCCTTGAAGCTGGAGACACAGCAATGAGTGTGAAAGTATTCCTGCCGAGCCTGTTGGTGCTGGCGCTCGCCGCCTGTGCCGTAGGCCCGGACTATAAGACCCAGCAACTGGAGGCGGCCAACATCACGGCCGCCGCCGACAGCAAAAGCTACGACCATGCCAAGTACGAAGGCATCTGGTGGCAGCAGTTCGACGACCCGACCCTCAACCAGCTGGTGACCCAGTCCCTGAGCGGCAACCGCGACCTGCGCGTGGCCTTCGCCCGTCTGCGGGCGGCACGGGCCATCCGTGATGATGCGGCCAACGACATCATGCCGGTGGTCACCTCCCGCGCCAGCAGCGATGTGGGCAAGGGCCAGATTCCAGGCCAGACTACCAAACGCGTCAACAGCGAGCGCTACGACCTGGGCCTGGACATGGCCTGGGAAGTGGATTTGTTCGGGCGCATCCGCCGCAACCTGGAAGCCAGCGACGCTGACCAACAGGTGGCCGAAGCCGACCTGTACCAACTGCAAGTCACCATGATTGCCGAACTGGTGGATGCTTACGGCCAACTGCGTGGCGCGCAACTGCGTGAACGCATCGCCCTGGACAACCTGAAGAACCAGCAGGAGTCGCGCACCATCACCGTCAGCCTGCGGGATGCCGGCGTAGGTGATCAGCTCGACGTCGAACGCGCCGATGCGCGCCTGGCGGCGGTTGAAGCCAGCGTGCCGCAACTGCAGGCCGAACAAGTGCGCGAGCGCAACCGCATCGCCACCCTCCTCGGCCAGCGCCCCGACAAGCTGAGCGTGGACCTGAGCCCGAAAGACCTGCCAGCGATTGCCAAGGCGTTGCCGATTGGCGACCCGGGGCAACTGCTGCAACGGCGCCCGGACATTCTCAGCGCCGAACGCAAATTGGCCGCCGCCACCGCACGTATTGGCGTGGCCAAGGCCGACCTGTTCCCACGGGTGAGCCTCAGCGGTTTCCTCGGCTTCACCGCCGGGCGTGGTTCGCAGATCGGCTCGGCCGCCGCGAATGCCTGGTCTTTGGGCCCGAGCATCACCTGGGCAGCGTTTGACCTGGGCAGCGTGCGTGCTCGTCTGCGTGGCGCGAATGCCGAAGCCGATGGCGCGTTGGCAACCTACGAACAGCAAGTGCTGCTGGCCCTGGAAGAGTCCGAGAACGCCTTCAGCGATTACGGCAAGCGCCAGCAACGCCTGGTCTCGCTGATCCGCCAAAGCGAATCCAGCCGCGCCGCCGCCGACCTCGCCGCGATCCGCTACCGCGAAGGCACCGTGGACTTCCTGGTACTGCTCGACGCCCAGCGCGAACGCCTGGCCGCCGAAGACTCCCAGGCCCAGGCCGAAGTGGACCTGTATCGCGGCATTGTGGCGATCTACAAGGCCTTGGGTGGTGGCTGGCAGCCGGATACGGTGGTTGCCAGCAGCAAGTGAGGTAAAGAGCTCCTTTGGTTGGTCGCATCCAGCCAATTTTTAGCCCTGCGGTCCATTCGGTCGCGGGGCTTTTTTTTGTCAGGACTTCCTAAAATGTTGAAAGTTATTTCTGTAAGCCAATTAAGAAGTCCTTCGTAGGTAATTTCCTAGTACTGCGCTATACCTGGCTTCCAGGTTTAAATACTTCAGAAACAACAGTGCATTTTCATGTAGGCAAGCGGTACACCCACGTTAAAGTAATTGGCGCACGTGTCGACAACCAAGTGCCACTTACTAACGGAGGAAGGCGACATGGCTATCATGTTGACTGCTGAGCAGATGAGGCATACCAAGGCAACCAACGCTTACGTTATTAAAAATCCTGACCAAATAACGAATGAATTCACGATCACTGAGGAGTCCGTAGCAGCTGACACACTAAATCTTGGTGAAACAAAAAAAATCGCCGACCTGAAAGAATATTTAAAGGGCTTTGACATGACAGCCATAAGCTCAGATGACCTCAGAAAAGTAGCGCGACGATTATTCGACAATGAAATGATAGATATACATGCATTTGTAATATTCGCCGAAGGCAATTTGGCGAGTGGTGCAGATGGTCTTCCTACAGAAACAGACGTTAAATTCAACGCCATTGCTTTGTTTAATGAGCGGCTTGAGGACTACAATGATTTCCTTGAAAATAATCCTGCAGACGTGAAAGAAGATACGTTGAGGTGGCGGCGGGGGATGATAGATGCCAATCACGCGATAGGCGCATTGACCTACTTCGTCAATTCTTCCAGAAGTGATTTAAAGATTCATGAGCAAGCTTGAATCCAAGTCGTTTGGGCAGTGCGCTAAGGAGGATCTTAACGCACTGCCATTGCAGGCCTTCAGCGGCCGTATTTGGCGGTGCCTGAGTAGGATTTCACATCAGGGTCGGAATTGAACATAGCGACTCGATAGGTACCAAACGATCCAGAGTATGAAGCGCTGCTCCCAAAGCTTGTCGCAACAGATTGCCAAGAGGCTCCCAACTGCTTTTGGATAATCAACTGTGGCGCCCGCCCTCCTCCCGTGGAAGCTGAGGCATCAATAGTCGCACCCGCACATCCATTCGCGGAAGTTATTGTGAACGGGCCATACACTGTCGTTTCGACACCAGGTGGCAAAAGCCCGCTATAGCTATCACTTATATACAGACACAAGGCCGACACCTGAGCAGACAAAAGCATTAACGCGAGACACGGCAACGCAATAAGACCTTTCATGATCTCACCTCAAATCAGCAAATAGTAAATAAATACCCACTCGATATATCTGATCTTTTATTTCCCCATAAGCGCACCTCGCAGTTAAGCAACGGCTGCCAGCACATGACACTCGATATCAACCCAGCAGATATCAAGCACCCACTAATGCGGGTAGGAACACGTTGCTTACGGTGCACGAAATCAAGCGCTAAATATGCCAGCCACGTCCTAAAATATCGAAGGAGCGTTCTGTCATACTTGGGTGAAGGAATAAGTGAGAATTGTCCTAATCCCGCACGACGGAAGTTAGAGTCGACTCGACTCGTTCAAAATCAAACTTCGATAATGCCCGGGATTCGATCCAGACCACTTACGAAACGCCTTATAAAACGAACTCGCATCGGCAAACCCCAACCGCGTGGCGATTTCGGCAAAACTGATCTGGGGTTCGGCCAACCACACAATCGCCAGTTCTTTGCGCACGCTGTCCTTGAGGCCCTGATAGGTCTGCCCCTCTTCCGCCAGGCGGCGGCGTAGTGTGGACGCAGAAATACACAACCTGGCGGCAAGCCCCTCGGTTTCCGGCCAGGTGTCGGGAGGCATCTGCCGAAGGTCGTGCTTGATGCGCGTGGCGAGGCTTTCCGGGTCGCGGTATTTGACCAAGATGTTAGCCGGTGCATGAGCGAGAAAACGTTGGAGCTCCTGCGGGCTGCGCTTGATCGGCAGGTCCAGGCAGTCGGCTGAAAAGATCATGCGGGTGCGTGGTCGATCAAAGCGCAGGTTGTCAGAAAACATCACCTGATAATCGTCACAGAAGTCCGGCTGTGCGCAACGCAGTTCAATGGCGAGGATCGGGATGCGCCGCCCCGCCAGCCAGCAGGCGACACCGTGGACGATCATCCAGTAGGTGAAGTAGGTAAACGCACGCTTGGGTTCATGCTCAGGTTCGAGCAGGACGATCTCCGCCAGGCTCTGTTGGCGCACCAGCTGGGCCGGAAGGTGCTCCAGCATCAGCGAGAGAAACCCCAAGCCGGTTTCCAGGCCCGCAGCCAGGCTGGGTTGCGCCATGGCGGCGCGACACAGAAACGCCAGGCTGCCGGACTTGAGTGGGCGTGGGTCCATGCCAAAAAACTCATCGCCCCTGCGCCGCGCCAGCAAGCGCCACAGGCGTGCATAGGCCGTGGCCGCCACGCGAGCGTCGGGCTGCTCAAGCAACGCCGGATCAATCCCGACTTTGCTCAATGCCTCAACGGTGGCCGCTCCCGGCGCGCAACTCTGCAACAGCGCTTCGCGCACGAGGTGAATGGAGATGGTGTCTTTTTCCGACATGGGGCGTTGAGCTATCCGGCTGCGGTCTGATTGGCCCGCATCATAAAGGCGGTTGCGCTTCGCCACCACTGTTCAGCCCACGTTCAGCAAAGGTCAATATTTCTTGTTTGGCAATGAGTATCATTATGTTACAACTTAGCTCCCTAACTAGTTGTGCCCGGGTGCCCGATGCTTGTTCCTTTTTTAATCATGCTGCGCGAAGGCATTGAAGCGGCATTGATCGTTGGCATTATCGCCAGTTACCTGCAACAGACCGGGCGTGGCCAGTGGATGCCTGCGGTGTGGATCGGCGTTTTCCTTGCGGCGGCGCTGGCGCTGCTGGTGGGCGGCGGCCTGGAATTGGTCAGTGCGGAATTCCCGCAAAAGCAGCAGGAATTGTTTGAAGGTGTCGTCGGCCTGGTCGCCGTGGGTATTCTCAGTTCCATGGTGTTCTGGATGCGCAAAGTAGCGCGCTCGATTAAACACTCGCTGCATGAATCCCTCGACCATGCGTTGGCCGGTTCCAGTCATCAGGTGTTCGCCCTGATCGCCATGGTGTTTTTTGCCGTGGCCCGCGAAGGGCTGGAGACGGTGTTCTTTCTGTTAGCCGTGTTTCAGCAAAGCGAAGGCCCGGGCGCTCCGGTGGGCGCCCTGCTCGGCCTGGTCCTGGCCATTGTCGTGGGTTTCCTGATCTATTCCGGCAGCATGCGCCTGAACCTCAGCGCGTTTTTCCGCTGGACTGGCCTGTTCATCCTGGTGGTCGCGGCCGGCATTCTCGCCAACTCGGTGCAAGCCTTGCACGAAGCCGGCGTGTGGAACCACTGGCAGACCGTGCTGTTCGATTTCAGCGCTGCATTACCCATGGACAGCCCGCTCGGCTCGGTACTGGCCGGCATGTTCGGCTACCAGGAGGCGCCGACCGTCAGCACCCTGGGCGCCTATCTGATTTACCTGGTGGTGGCCCTGGTGATGTTCTTCCTGCCCTCGGCCCCCGCCAAGCCTGTCGCCACGACTTCTTCCGTTTCCAGCCAGTAAGGACCGTCTCTTGTCCAACCCAACCCCTCAATCGGCCCCGCCATCCCGCGCCTTGCGCTGGGGTGTGGCCGGCTCGGTGGTGGTGATGATCGCCGCCGGTGGCCTGTTCTACTACGCCTCGCAATTGGCCGCGACCAAACGCCAGACCAACCACAATGAAATCGCAGTCACGATTCACAGCCACGCCTGCGAGCCCAACGCCCTCACCGTGCCGGCCGGGCGCGCAAGCTTTCGTATCATCAACCGCTCCGACCGTGCGGTGGAGTGGGAAATCCTCGACGGCGTGCTGGTGGTCGAAGAACGGGAAAATATTGCCCCGGGCCTGAGCCAGGTGATCAATGCCAACCTGTTACCCGGCGACTACGCCATTACCTGTGGCTTGTTGAGCAACCCGCGTGGCACCTTGCATGTCACGCCCACGGCAGAGTCCGACGCCCAGGCTAAGGCCAAGCCGTCGATGGTGGCGTTTATCGGCCCGTTGTCGGAGTTCCGTGTGTACTTGAGCGGCCAGAGCGGTGCGCTGATCAAGGCGGTGACGGCGCTGCAACAGGCTATCGACGCCGGTGATCTGGCCCAGGCGCAGGCCATGTATGTGCCGGCCCGTGAGGCGTATCAGCGCCTGGCGCCTGCCTCTCAACGCCTGGCCGAATTGGATAACGCGATCAACGCCCGCGCCGACTACTTTGAAAAGCGCGAGCAAGACCCCGCCTTCAGCGGCTTCCACCGCCTCGAATACAGCCTGTTCCAGCAGCACAGCCTCGATGGCCTGGCGCCGGTCGCCCAACGACTGGTGGCCGACGTCACCACGCTCAAGCAACAGTTACTGGCCCAGTCTCTGCCACCGGAGCAACTGGTGAGCATTGTGGTGCGCAACCTCAACAGCCTGGCAGACGTTCGCGCGGCGAGCGGTGAAGAGGAACGCTACAGCCACATCGACTTGAACGGCTTTGCCGCCAATCTGCAGGTCGCGCACAAAATCGTCGACCTGATGCGTCCATTGCTGGGCAAGTCCGCCGCCGACCTGTTACCCACTATCGACAGCGCGCTCAGCGCCTTCGACACCGAACTCAACGGGCTCAAGGTGAATGACCGCTACCCCAGCTACGACAAGGTTACAGCTGATCAGCGCAAGCAGATCGCCGACAAGGCCAAGGCACTGGCCGTTGCACTCGATGGAATCGACCCCGCCCTTGGCCTTTCCGGCCTGCAGTGAAGACGACCGCATACATGAGTGATAAAGAACAGTTTGACCTCCAACGTCGCCGCGTCCTGTTGGGCATGGCGGCCACCGGCGCTGCGATTGCCGGCAGCAGCCTGTCCTGCCCGGCGATGGCAGCAGTGGCCGAGCAAGTCACCACGGCCCCGCGCAGCGACAAGACCCAGGACCACCAGGCGTTTTTCGGCAAGCACCAAAGCGGCATCGTCACCCCGCGCCCGGCCTGCGGCATGGTCGTGGCGTTCGATGTACTGGCCAGCGACCGCGAAGACCTGGAACGCCTGTTTCGCACCCTGAATGAGCGCATCGCGTTCCTGATGACGGGCGGCACCGTGCCCCAGGTCGACCCGAAATTGCCGCCCACCGATTCCGGTATCCTCGGCCCGGTGGTCACGCCGGATAACCTGACCATCACCGTGTCAGTCGGCGAGTCGTTGTTCGACGAACGCTTCGGCCTCGCGGCGGCCAAACCCAAGCGCTTGAGTCGCATGGTCGGTTTTCCCAATGATGCGCTGGAACCGGCGCAGTGCCACGGCGACCTGAGCCTGCAGTTCAGCTCCAACACGCCGGACACCAATATCCACGCCCTGCGCGACATCGTCAAAAACCTGCCCGACCTGTTGCTGGTGCGCTGGAAGCAAGAAGGCAGCGTGCCGCCCCAGGCACCGTCCAAGCCCGGCGAACCGGCGCAGAGTGCGCGCAACTTCCTGGGCTTTCGCGATGGCTCGGCCAACCCCAACTCCAACGATGACAAGGCCATGGACCAGATCGTCTGGGTACAACCCACCAGCGACGAACCGGCCTGGACCGCCCATGGCAGCTACCAGGCCGTGCGCATCATCCGTAACTTTGTCGAGCGCTGGGATCGCACCCCGTTGCAAGAACAGGAAAGCATCATCGGCCGTGTCAAACCCACGGGCGCGCCCATGGACGGCCAGCATGAAACCCAGGTCCCGGACTACAGCAAGGACCCTGAAGGCAAGTTGACCAAGCTCGATGCCCACATCCGCCTGGCCAACCCGCGCACCCCGCAGACCCAGGCCAACCTGATCCTGCGGCGGCCGTTCAACTACTCCAACGGCGTCAACAAAAACGGTCAACTGGACATGGGCTTGTTGTTCATCTGCTACCAGGCTGACCTGGAGAAAGGCTTTATCAGCGTGCAAACCCGGCTCAACGGTGAACCATTGGAGGAGTATCTCAAGCCGGTGGGCGGCGGGTATTTCTTCACCTTGCCAGGGGTCACCGGGCCCAAGGATTTCATCGGGCGCACGCTGCTCGCGGCAACGCACCCTCACGAACCTGCCAAGACCTAAAACACACCAGAGCGGAATGTCTCCCATGAAGAAGTCGTCTATCGCGTTGTTGTTACTCAGCCTTTCGCCACTGGCAAGCTTCGCCGCTACTGCGCCGTTGGACCTGGTGGGCCCGGTGTCGGATTACAAGATCTACGTCACCGAAGAAATCGGCGAACTGGTCACCCAGACCCAGGCGTTCACCGACGCCATCAATAAAGGCGACCTGGCCACCGCCAAGAAGCTCTATGCGCCAACCCGCGTGCACTATGAGTCCATTGAGCCGATCGCCGAGCTGTTCAGCGACCTCGACGCGTCCATCGATTCGCGTGTCGACGACCATGAAAAAGGCGTGACGGCCGAAGATTTCACGGGCTTCCACCGGATCGAATACGCGCTGTTCTCGCAGAACTCGACCCAGGGCCTGCAAGCGCTGACCGCCAAGCTCAACGCGGACGTGAATGACCTCAAGACCCGCGTCGACGGCCTGACCTTCCCGCCGGAGAAAGTCGTCGGTGGTGCCGCTGCCTTGCTCGAAGAAGTCGCGGCCACCAAGATCTCCGGTGAAGAAGACCGCTACAGCCACACCGACCTGTACGACTTTCAGGGCAACATCGACGGCGCGAAGAAAATCGTCGACCTGTTCCGTGGCCAGATCGGGCAGCAAGACCAGGCCTTCCTGGCCAAGGTCGACAAGAACTTTGCCAGCGTCGACAAGATCCTGGCCAAGTACAAAACCAAGGACGGCGGCTTTGAGACCTATGACAAGGTCAAGGACAACGACCGCAAGGCCCTGGTCGGCCCGGTCAACACCTTGGCCGAAGACCTCTCGACCCTGCGCGGCAAGCTGGGCTTGAACTAACTGCCGCACACAGAAAAACACCCAGTCCCTGTCGAGGGGCCTGGGTGTTTTTTTGCCAGCCAGTTGCTCGGCTAGAGGATGCGGTACAGCAAGCGCTCGATCCGCACCCGGCTGACACGCCGCAGGAATTTGCCGACGGCGGGCGGGTAATCCACCAGCGTCTGCAATTGCTGGTAACCCTGGATACGCGTGGTGTGCTGGAAAATATTCGCAAGCTCAGCGCCTCGCGGCTCTAGCCATTGGCCTTGAGGGTCGTCGATCAGCAAGCCGTTTTCCAAGTCGAGGCGAAACGCCCGCGGGTTGAGGTTGTTGCCGGTGAGCAAGGTGTAGCGCTCGTCCACCCACATGCCCTTGAGGTGATAGGTGTTATCGCCGTCGCGCCATAAGTGCAGGTTCAACTGGCCGCTGTTGATCATCGGCTGGTGCCGCTTGGCAAAGCGCCGCAGGCTGATCTCGTACAGGTACGGCAACGCCGCAATCACCTTGAAGGGTTCAGTGGGCGGGATATAGAAGTCGTTGGCGGTCTTGTCACCCACCACGATGTCGATCTTCACACCGCGTGCCAGGGCGCGGTTGATCTCGCGGGTCACCGGCAATGGCAGGTTGAAATACGGCGTGCAGATAGTCAGTTGCTGCTGGGCGCTGGCGATCAGTTCGAGGATCACCCGGCTCAACGGGTTGTTCTTGCCGACGCCCAGCAAGGGGCTGACCGACAGATGGCCATTGGGCAACTGCCCGGCGGTGGTGTCGTAGGTCGCATGCTTGAGACGGCTGCGCAGGTCGCCGATATCGTTGCGCAGGCTGCGGGTGGTGGGCGGGTTTGGCAGGTCCAGCCGATGCACTGCCTTGGATGCCACCAGGCCGTGTTCCACCAGGTGCTGCATCGAATCGGCCAAGGGTTGGCTATGGATCAGGTGATAACGGTCGAAGCGGTATTTGTCGAATTTGTGCAGGTACACATTGTTCAGGCTGGCGCCGCTGTACAGCACGCTGTCATCGATCACGAAACCCTTGAGGTGTAACACGCCGAACAGCTCGCGGGTTTGCACCGGCACGCCGTACACCGGTACTTCGCTGGCGTGGCGCTGGGTCATCGCCTGGTACCAGGCGCTGTTGCCCGGTTGCTTGCCCGCGCCGATCAACCCGCGCTGGGCGCGCAGCCAATCAACCATCACCACGATATCCAGTTCGGGCCGTGCGGCTTTGGCGGCGTGCAAAGCGTCGTAGATTTCCTGCCCCGCCTCGTCCTGCTGCAAGTACAAGGCAACGATGTAGATACGCCGGGTCGCCTGGGCGATTTTCTCCAACAGGCAGCGACGATAGGCGTCGGCGCTGGGCAGCACCTCAAGGGCCTCGGTGGACAGCGCAAAACCGCGCAGCTTGGGCAACAGGGAGCGTTTGAAGAACGACGGCATAGGGCTCGCAATGGGTCGAATCCGAAGAGGCCCAAAGCTTACACCATGAGGCTGCTCAGGTCTCGTAACGGGCAATCGAAAAAAGACTGTTGACCATGAAGAACGATCGTTCTACTGTGCTTGACATGAACGATATAACCCAGAATGAAACCCGCGACATTATCCTCGACGTCACCGAGAAGTTGATCTATCGCCACGGCATCGCTGCCACCGGCATGGACTTACTGGTGAAAACCGCCGGTGTGTCGAGAAAAAGTATCTACCGCTACTTCGCCAACAAGGATGAGTTGGTGGTGGCCGCCCTGCAACGCCGCGACGAGCGCTGGATGCAATGGCTGCGCAGCGAAGTGGAACGCAGCGCCGACAGCGGCGAGCGCCTGCTGGGGCTGTTCAGCGCGCTCAAAGGCTGGTTCGGCTCGGCAGACTTTCGTGGCTGCGCCTTTATCAACACCAGTGGTGAAACCGGCGATGCCCAAGACCCGGTGCGCCTGTTGGCCAAGGCCCATAAACGCAAACTGTTCGAGTACGCACTTGAACTGTGCCAAGCACATGGCACCCCCGACCCGGAGCAGCAGGCCGCGCAACTGCTGATCCTGATCGATGGCGCCATTACCGTTGCCCTGGTCATGGGTGATTCAACAGCTGCCGATAATGCGCAATGCATGGCGCGGACCTTACTGCAACTTTGAACCCACAGCCCAGGCAACTTTCGACCCAACCTTTATTGCATTGAGGAGTCGCCCATGTCAGCCCAAGAAGAAGTCCGCCCGCCCCTGCCGCCGTTTAGCCGCACGTCTGCCATCGAAAAAGTCCGCCTGGCCGAAGATGGCTGGAACTCCCGCGACCCGCAGCGTGTATCCCTGGCCTACACCCTGGACACGAACTGGCGTAACCGCGCCGAATTTGCCCATAACCGCGAAGAAGCCAAGCAGTTCCTGAGCCGTAAATGGGCCAAGGAACTGGATTATCGACTGATCAAGGAATTGTGGGCCTTTACTGATAACCGCATCGCCGTGCGCTACGCCTATGAATGGCACGATGATTCGGGTAACTGGTTTCGCTCGTACGGCAATGAGAACTGGGAGTTCGATGAGAACGGCTTGATGGCCAACCGCTTTGCCTGCATCAACGATATGCCGATCAAGGAAAGCGAACGCAAGTTTCATTGGCCGCTGGGACGGCGCCCGGATGAGCATCCGGGCCTGACTGAGCTGGGGCTATAACCCCGACTCTGCAGACAGAATGAGATCCAATGTGGGAGCTGGCTTGCCTGCGAAGACGGTGTATCAGTCGCTGCATCTGTTACTGAACCACCGCCTTCGCAGGCAAGCCAGCTCCCACAGTTGGATCGCGGGGCATCAATTAGATCTGCGTCTGCTGTCAGCCCCCTCCCACACGTTTAGTCCTGATTCAGCCCAACCCGGTACAACACACCATCATCCTCATCGGTCAGCACATACAGAAAGCCATCCGGCCCCTGCCGTACATCGCGGATCCGCGCTTTCAATTCGCCCAACAAGCGTTCCTCGTGGACCACCTTGTCGCCCTCGAACTGCAACCGAATCAGCTCCTGACTCACCAGCGCACCGACAAACACGTTGTGCTGCCATGCCTTGAACCGGTCGCCGTCATAGAACGCCATGCCACTGACGCCCGGCGACTTCTCCCACACATGATGGGGCGCCACAGTGCCCTCTGCCGTTTTGCCCTTGGCTTCGGGAATCGGCAGCAGGGAATAGTTGATGCCATGGGTCGCCAACGGCCAGCCGTAGTTCTTGCCGCGCTCGATGATATTGACTTCATCACCGCCACGGGGCCCGTGTTCATTTTCCCAGATCGTGCCGCTCCAGGGGTTCAGGGCCAGCCCTTGCGGGTTACGCTGCCCATAGGACCAGATCTCGGGACGCACGCCGGGTTGACCGACAAAAGGGTTGTCGTCCGGCACGCGCCCATCCGGGTAGATGCGCACTACTTTGCCTTGCAACTTGTCCAGGTCTTGGGCCGTGGGGCGGTCGTTGTTCTCGCCCAGGGTCACGAACAGATAGCCGTCCCGGTCGAAGGCCAGGCGCGAACCGAAGTGGTTGCCGGTAGACAGCTTGGGCTCCTGGCGCAGGATCACGTTGAAGTCCTCCAGGCCACTCAAGTCAGCTGCCAAGCGCCCACGCCCTACGGCTGTGCCGGCCTTGCCGCCCTCGCCACCGCCTTCGGCGTACGACAGGTACACCAGGCGGTCCTGCTTGAAGTCTGGCGACAGCACCACATCCAGCAACCCGCCCTGCCCTTTGGCCCATACCTGCGGCACGCCCTTCAAGGGCGCAGACAGCTTGCCGTCCGGGCTGACAAACCGCAGGTTTCCAGGCCGTTCGGTCACCAGGAAACCTTGCTGGTCGGGCAAAAACGCCAGCGCCCACGGATGGTCCAGGCCCTTGGCGACTGGCGTGGCGGTGATGCTGCCTTGCTCACTGGGGAATTGTTGACTATCGGCGGCATACACCGCGCTCAACGGCAGCAACGCGGTGGCGCACAGGGCGGCTAGCAGGGTTTTACGTACAAACATAAGGCGAAATCCTCAGCGGCGATTGCCGTTGGCATCATAGGTGGGCGCTTTGGGTGCGGTGGCCGGGCGGCTGGGGGCCGCCTCCTGCTTGGGGTAGCGGTTGCCGATGCCGCCGTTTTCCAGCGTCGGCCGCGGGTTGGCCGGGACGGGCTGGATACTGCGAACCTCCGGTGCATTGGGCTGGGTGCCCTGCATGCTATTGGGGTTGGCCCGGTGAATAGGGCCGTGGTCGCTACGCCCTGGCAAGTTTTGCGCCTGGGCCAACGGCGCAAGGGCCAGGCCCAGCGCCAGTGCTGCAAGATGACGTACACAACGGTTCATGGCCAACCTCTCTATGCCAAGCACTACGTGCTTTCGATAACACGCTACGCCGTGGGTTCGCGTTGTGACACTAAATAGTTTCTGATCAGGTGTAACACGATCTGTCCGAGCATCTATCCGCCGAAACTTTTGCCCTGCCCTGCGAGTCACCAGCACACAGGCTCTTCGTTGAGGAATCACACCTATGCCACGGGCAATCTGGAAAGGCGCCATCAGTTTCGGCTTGGTTCACATCCCGGTATCGCTGGTCTCGGCGACCTCTTCACAGGGCGTCGACTTTGACTGGCTGGACAAGCGCAGCATGGACCCGGTGGGCTATAAGCGCATCAACAAAACCACCGGCAAGGAAGTCACCAAGGAAAATATCGTCAAGGGCGTGGCCTTTGAAAAAGGACGCTACGTGGTGCTCAGCGAAGACGAAATTCGCTCGGCCCACCCCAAGTCCACCCAGACCATCGAAATCATCGCCTTCGTCGCCAGCGACCAGATCCCCCTGCAAAACATCGATACACCCTACTTCCTCGCTCCGGATAAACGCGGCGGCAAGGTCTATGCACTGCTGCGCGAAGCGCTGAAAAAAACCGGCAAGGTCGCCCTGGCCAATGTGGTGCTGCACACCAAGCAACACCTGGCCGCATTGATGCCGCTGGAGTCGGCCCTGGTGCTGGTCATGCTGCGCTGGCCCTTAGAGGTGCGCAGCCTGGATGAGTTGGAACTGGGCAGCGATGTGACAAAGCCGACCCTGGCCAAAGGTGAATTGGACATGGCCAAGCGCCTGGTGCAAGACATGAGCGCCGATTGGCAGCCCGATGAATACCGTGACAGCTTCCAGGACAAGATCAGGGCGCTGGTGGCGAAGAAGGCCAAGGCCGGCAAGATCGAAGATGTGGAAACGGTCGAAGGCGGCGAAGAGCGCAAATCCGCGGATGTCATCGACCTGACCGAACTGCTCAAACGCAGCCTGGCGGGTAAACCTGCGGCGAAAAAAAGCGCCGCGAAAAAGTCCAATAACAAGGCCTCTTGAGCCTGCCATTGACGGGAGAACGACATGGCAAAGCCCCTGAGTGAGTACAACCGCAAGCGCGATTTCAAGATCACCGCCGAACCCGCCGGCAGCTCACCCGCCAGCAAGCGGAACGTCTCGGCCCTGAGCTTTGTGATTCAAAAGCACGATGCGCGCAACCTGCATTACGACTTTCGCCTGGAACTCGATGGCGTGCTGCTGAGTTGGGCGGTGCCCAAGGGCCCAAGCCTGGACCCGAGCCAGAAACGTCTGGCGGTGCATGTTGAAGACCACCCACTGAGCTACGGCAGTTTCGAGGGCAGCATTCCCGCCGGCCAATACGGTGCGGGGGATGTGATCGTGTGGGACCGAGGCATCTGGCAGCCCCACGATGACCCGCGCAAAGCCTACGCGGCGGGCAAACTCAAATTCACCCTGGTGGGTGAGAAACTCTCCGGTGACTGGGCCCTGGTACGAACCCGGCTCAAGGGCAGCGGCGACAAGGAGCAATGGCTGTTGATCAAGGAAAACGATCAGCAGGCGCGCCCAGCCTCTGAGTTCGATATCGTCCAGGCCGAGCCCGCCAGCGTGCTCAGCGATGCGGTGGTGGGTAAGCCAAAGGCCAAGGCGAAGGCCAAACCCAAGGCCGCGCCAACAGCCAAAGCGCCCAAGCGCAACGCTGTCCTGCCGGATGAGTTCGCCCCCCAATTGGCAACCTTGGTGGACCGGGCGCCCGAAGGTGATTGGCGCTACGAGATCAAGTTCGACGGCTACCGCATTATGGCGCGCATTCGTGACGGTCAAGTGCGCCTGTTCACCCGCAACGGCCACGACTGGACCGAGCGCCTGCCGCGTCAGTGCAAAGCCTTGCAAGCCCTCAAGCTCAAGGACAGTTGGCTGGATGGCGAAGTGGTCAGCCTCAATGGCGACGGGCTGCCGGATTTCCAGGCGCTGCAAAACGCGTTCGATATCGGCCGCAGTTTGGATATCGTCTATTACCTGTTCGATGCACCGTTTTTGAACGGCCGCGACCAACGTGAAGACCCGGTCGAAGACCGTCGGGCCGCGCTTAAATCTGCACTGTCCGGCAGCCGAAGCAAACTGCTGCGCTTCTCCGAAGCCTTTGCCGCCAGCCAACGCGATATTTTCGAGAGCGCCTGTGACCTGGCGCTCGAAGGCGTGATCGGCAAACGTGCCGGCAGCCCCTACGTGTCGCGGCGTAGTGACAATTGGATCAAGCTCAAATGCCGCCTGCGCCAGGAATTCGTGATTGTGGGCTACACCCGCCCCCAAGGTTCGCGCAGCGGCTTTGGTGCGCTGCTGCTGGCGGTCAACGATGAGGCGGGCCTGGTGTATGCCGGGCGCGTGGGCACGGGCTTTGACCAGGCCGCGCTGAAAAGTATCTATGCCCAGCTCACCCCGCTTGAGCGCAAGGACTCGCCACTGCAAAAGCCATTGACCAGTGCCCAGGCCCGTGGCGTGCACTGGGTTGAGCCGAGCCTGGTCGGTGAGGTGCAATTTGCCGAATGGACCCGTGAAGGCGTGGTGCGCCAGGCAGCGTTTGTGGGCCTGCGCACCGACAAGCCAGCGTCGCAGATCATTCATGAACAGCCGCGTGCGGCCAAGTCGGTCAAGGCATCCGGGGCATCGAAAGCCGGTAAAGCCCAGGCAACGGTGAAGAACGTGAAAATCACTCACCCCGATCGCATTATCGACAAGCACAGCGGCACGCAAAAACAGCAACTGGCGCAGTTCTACACCGATATCAGTGAATGGATACTGCCCTTCCTGCGTGGACGTGCCGTGTCATTGTTGCGGGCGCCGGAAGGGATCGAAGGTGAGCAGTTCTTCCAGAAGCACTCAGAGCGTATGGCCATCCCACACATCAAGCAATTGGACCCGGCGCTGGACCCAGGCCATGCGCGCCTGATGGAAATAGACAGCGTGGACGCACTGGTCGGTGCCGTGCAAATGGGTACGGTCGAGTTTCACACCTGGGGCGCTACCGCAGACAAGATTGAAACGCCCGACCTGTTCATCCTTGATCTCGACCCGGACCCGGCCCTGCCCTGGAAAGCCATGCTGGAAGCCGCCCAACTGACCCTGTCAGTACTCGATGAGCTGGGCTTGCAAGCTTTCGTCAAAACCAGCGGCGGCAAGGGCCTGCATTTGATCGTGCCGTTGGCCCGGCGCGACGGCTGGGACACCGTGAAGGCGTTCGCCAAAGCTATTGCCCAATTCATGACCCGGCAACTGCCCGAACGCTTTACCGCCACCAGTGGCCCCAAGAACCGCGTGGGCAAGATCTTTATCGATTACCTGCGCAACGCCCGTGGCGCCAGCACCGTGGCGGCGTATTCAGTGCGGGCACGCCCAGGCCTGCCAGTGTCGGTGCCGGTGAGTCGAGAGGAGTTGAAAGGATTGCGTGGCGCCCAGCAGTGGACAGTGGCGAACCTGCACCAGCGGCTGCAGGCGTTGAAGGATGACCCCTGGGCGGGGTATGCCAATCGACAGAAGATCAGCAAAAAGATGTGGGACAAGTTGGGCGCGCAACCCCCTGGGTGATCCGCGCCCTGAGCCAGGTCAGATAAGAATGAAGATCAGCGCCAGACCGGCAAAGATCGCCCACTTTTCCAGGTAGTAGCGCGTGCGATTGCGCTTCTTGAGCTCTTTGCCACGCAGGCGAATCTTATACAGACGGGTGAAGGCACGGTTGAGGCCGCCGGTCTTGTCGCCCTCATCGTTGGGCGAACCCGCGGCCGCCATCACATTGCGGCTGAACCAACGGTTGAACGCTGCTGCCCAGCGGTACTTCATCGGCCGTTCGATGTCGCAGAACAGAATGATGCGGTTCTGTTGGGTGGTGTTTTCCGCGTAGTGAATGTAAGTCTCGTCAAACATCACCGGCTCACCGTCGCGCCAGTAATAGTTTTCACCATCCACGTTGATATAGCAGCCTGGGTCATTAGGCGTATCCAGCCCCAGGTGATAACGGTAGGAGCCTGCATACGGGTCTCGGTGACGCACCAGCTTGGAGCCCGGAGGCAGCTCGGCGAACATCGCCGCCTTGATCGAGCCGATGCTCTGCACCAGCTCGGTGGTGCGCGGGCACAACTTCATCGCCGACGGATGACTGTCGCCGTACCACTTGAGGTAGAAACGCTTCCAGCCGGTCTTGAAAAACGAGTTGAAACCTACGTCGTTGTATTGCTCCGAGCGCTTGATCTCCCCCGCCCGCATCAGATTCTGGCCTTCTTCGCGGATCTCTTCCCAGTGCTCCTGCAATGGGCTCAGGTCTGGGAAGTCGCTGGGCGAGAGAAAGGGACGGCTGGGCTGCTTGGAGAACAGGTACAGGAAACAGTTGATCGGCGCCAGGAACGTCGAGTGATCGCTAAGCTGGCGACCCAGCTTGTGTCGCACCCGACCGCGCAGGTGTACATACGCAATGGAAGCAACGTAGAGAGCAACAATGATGAGTTTCAAGGGATTCGTCACACGTCAGGGAGAGAACAGGCTGCTCCTGCGGGCCCACAACGGCCGAGGATGGATAAGCAGCACCTGAAATCACAATTCACATACAGGCGACACGGCCGGCGGGATAACCGCCTGCGTGCGTCCATTGGCAGTTATTTAGCCACACTTTGTAACCAAAGGTTAACTAAGAATTGTGAAAAGCTGTCTACTGAGTGTGCTGGGGGTAGGAGCAGGCAGGCCCATGAGCCTGCCTGTTTGAGGGCGTTTGAAGGGTTACAGCGGGGTGTCTTTATCGTCGCGGCGATCCCCTAATGCCGTATAGGGAACGGCCTGGGTGCGGCTGCGAACGAAGTAGCGGATCAGCGCAATCATCAGGCCCAGCAACAGGCCGCCGACGAGGCTCAACGCGATGACCAGCGGTTTTTTCGGCTTGATCGGCGACAGAGGCTCCTGGGCTCGACGGTCAATCGTCACCAGCTTGAGGTTGCTCATGTCGATGTTCAAACCACGCAACCTGGCGACTTCAGCCCGAAGCGGCTCGACGTCCTGCAAGAAGATGTCTTCATTGCCACGCTTGCGCAGCACCTCAACCTCGCGGTTGCTTTCCAGCAGTTGCAGCTCTTTGCCGATCTCGGCAATGCGCGGGTTGGTAAAGTCATCGCTGGTACGCTGCTGCAATGCAGCGCGCTCGGCTTCCAACGCCTCGGTCCCCATGAAATACAGCGGGATCTTCTGGTTGTTCACCTCGGTACGCATGACCTGGCTCGAACCCGTGCGGGTGGAGTCAGCCATAGAGGACGGCGTTGTCGGCGTACGGATGCCCATGGACTTGGCAATGCTGATCGCTTCGGCCAATTCGGCCAGGCGGTTGGTGCGCTCCATCTTCATCTGCAAGCGCAAAGCGCTGAGCTCGTCCTGCAGTTGGGCACGCTTGAGCCGGTCAGCTTCCAGCAGCTTGGCGATTTTCGATTCTTTATCGGTATCGTAGTTGGCGCGGGCGGCGTCGATCTTGCCCTTGAGCTCGCTCAAGCGGTTATTGACGATCACCTTGAGGTCGGCCCCCACTTGCTGACGCTCGGCGGCAATGGCGTAGTCCACAAAACCGTTGAGGATCGCGACACCATCGACGTCGGTCGGGTATTGCAGCTCCAGACGGATGTAGCTGCTCAACGAATCGGATTTCTTGGGGTCGGGCAAAATCAGATTGACGGAATTACGGTTGAACGCCTCAAAGCTCTGCTCAAGGGTTTGCCCCGGTTTCTTGAACGCCTTGAACAGCTCCTCATGATCTTTGAAGAATCCCAGACGCGCATCATAAGAGTCCAACTGCGCGCCCACTTTGAGCAACGCATCGGCAGGCGGCAATTTATACACTTCCGAACGGTTCAAGGCGTCTAGCTCGTTGATTGCCGCAGGCCGTAACACACTGCTGACTTCATACGTCTTGGGTGCCAGGAAGGCATAACCTGCGCCTAATACCCCGGCCAGAAGCGTACACCCGACCACCAGCTTTTTTTGTCGCCAGATGGCGTGAAACAATTCAAATAAATCAATTTCATCAGACGCTGCGGAAGGCGGAAGCGGGGAAGTACGATTCAAAATAAGAACACCTTAAAATAATACTAAAAGGCCATCATTCTCAGAAGTCTGAATGACTTCAAAAATCAGGGGCAACGCCCTGGATACGGCAGACCAATGGCGATGTGACCACTCAGTCCCCTGAAATATCCCACAGACTTAGGGATTATTTCGGTTTCATTTCGGTGAGTAAGTCAAATGACACAGCCATGTCAGACTGATCTGGTTGCAAGCGTAGTCAATACAACATGAAAAAGCTGTCAAATACCTGTCTTATAAAGAAAAAAATTTCGCCTACAGGTGGGACAGTGTCAGCCTCAATACAATTGAACATTTTTTTGAACAGCAATAAGGAGTTTGCATGTCACCGCTTTCAGCCTCGGACTTTCACGCACTGCAAGGCACTTGGGAACAAACAGCTCTTGAAGACGGTGGCGTGCTCAACCCCGTGGATGCCCACAGCGCGCCGGGAGCGACGACGACAATTGCGGGGGATCGCTTCGAAGTGACCACGGTCAGTGGCGAAGTATTATTGGCGGGACGCTTCGTACTGGACGCCAGTACCACGCCCAAAAGCATTACCTGGACGGACGACATGGGTGATGATGCAGGCAAACAGCTCCCCGCCAGTTACCGGCTCGACGGCGATGATTTCGTATTTATCGCAGCGGATGAAGGCATGCCCAGGCCCACCGTGTTCACCGCCGGCCCAGGGCAAACCATGCGCACCTTCGTACGGCGCTCTTGATCAAATGTGGGAGCTGGCTTGCCTGCGATAGCGGTGGGTCAGATCAACTAACCTGTCACTGATACACCGCTATCGCAGGCAAGCCAGCTCCCACATGTTGGAACGCGGGGCGTCAGGCAGATAGGCGGTGGCTGGCAGGCCGTTACGGGAGCAAGCTCCCTCGCCACAGGTGGACACATAAGACGTGATTATCCGATTTGATCACGGCATTTTCACAAGGCCTTCACTTTTCAACCTATAAGGTCAGCCCTACCTACTCCAGTGAATCACTTGGCCCGCCCTCTCCTCGCGGGCCTTTTTTTGCGTGCGCAAACCTTGATCAGCCATCACGCCTGATCGCGGTCATGGTAAAGCACAGGGGCAGTTGCGCGGCCTGATGCTCATATTGATCGTAGAGTTCTTCTCGGTTGGAATGCGGGTATTCCTGCAAATCAGCGATCTGCAACTGCGCTGCGATAGCCCCGCTGACCACACTGCCCAGGGTATGTACATACCAATAGGAGGTCGGCCCGGGCCGCTCATCCTTCCCTTCATAGACAATTGCCTCCTGCAGCACAAAGGGTTCGCGCTGGAAGTAAGAACTGGCAGGCAGCATCGGGTTGGCCCCACAGGGGTCAAACATCTCGAGAAAGGGATGGGTTTCGTACATGACCAACGTACCGCCGGGCTTCAGCACACTGGCAACCTGCTGCATGAACAACGCCACATCCGGCATCCAACCCAGCACGCCAATGGTCACCAGGGCAATATCGAACCGTGCCTGCAAACGCTCGGGCAAATGGTGGATATCGGCCTCAATAAACTCAGGGCTGTGTGGCGAGACCTCGGCCAACTCCCGCGCCTGTTCAAGAAACGCCCGGGATTGATCAACCCCCACCACCGAACGGGCGCCCAAGCCATACAACGAAAGGCTTTCGCGCCCGTTGTTGCAGCACAATTGCACCACGTCCTTGCCCACCACGCCCACCTCTTGCAGCAAGGTGGTGATGGTCGGGTCAAGGCAGGAAAAATCAGGCTCTGCTACCGAGGCCAGCAGTGCCGCCCAGGTCGCGGTATCTTTGTGCAACCCGGCGGATTCGTCCCAGGCATTTCTATTGCTGGCGATCGCCTCTTGCGCTGAGGGCATGTCCATTGCTTCTCCAAAAATTCATTACAGTGGGCTTTGGAAAGTAAATTAAATGCGCGCAGGAGGAAACCCTGGCCCACCGCGAAACTTATCACCCAGCCCACCGGTCATTAACTCAACGCGCGCTCAGCCCCTGAACGCCGCTCTTGAAGGTCGCCTCGTGGCCCGTCATTCAGACCTGCGCATCGCTCTATCGCTGGACAGCTTGAACTTCTTTCTCGCCGATGTGCGCGACGGTCTCGGACCGTACCTGGCGATCTACCTGCTGGCCGTGCATCAATGGGAGCCGGCCAGCATTGGTGTGGTCATGACCCTGGCAGGCATCGCTGCCTTGCTGACCCAAGGCCCTGCGGGTGCGCTGATCGACCGCACTCGCAGCAAACGCGCGGTGGTTGCCATTGCCGCGCTGTTGGTAACGGGCAGTTGCCTGATGCTGCCCTTCGTCAGTTCGTTTGGCTGGGTAGCGTTGACCCAGGCTGCCAGCGCCGTAGCCGCCTCTGTCTTTGCCCCGGCCATTTCCGCGATTTCGCTGGGGATCACCGGGCCGCGCGCCTTCACCCGGCGTACCGGGCGCAACGAGACCTTCAACCACGCCGGCAATGCCGTGGCCGCGTTGCTGGCCGGCGGGCTGGCCTACCTGTTCGGACCGGTGGTGGTGTTCTACCTGATGGCGTTCATGGCCGTCGCCAGTGTCATTGCGGTCAGTTGCGTGCCGGCCAAGGCAATTGACCATGAGGTCGCCCGTGGTTTCGATCCGGCCCATCACAACGACCATGAACAGCCCTCGGGCCTGAAAGCATTGCTGGCCAACCAACCGCTGCTACTGTTCGCCATCTGCTGCGCACTGTTTCACCTGGCCAATGCCGCGATGCTGCCGCTGGTCAGCCAGAAACTGGCGCAGATCAATCTGCAGATGGCCACCCCGCTGACGTCAGCCTGCATTGTCGCCGCCCAATTGGTGATGGTGCCGATGGCCTGGCTGGTCGGGCTCAAGGCCGATATCTGGGGGCGCAAGCCGCTGTTGCTTGCCGGTTTCCTGATACTGCCACTGCGTGGCGTGCTCTATACCCTGTCCAGCGACCCCTACTGGCTGGTGGCCGTGCAGATGCTCGACGGTATCGGTGCCGGCATATTCGGCGCCCTCTTCCCGGTAATCGTCAAAGACCTGACCCAAGGCACCGGGCGCTTCAACGTCAGCCTGGGGGCCCTCTCCACCGTATTCGGCCTCGGCGCGGCGCTCAGTAGCAGCCTGGCCGGTTTCGTGGTGCAGCAAGCTGGCTACAACGCGGCCTTCCTGACGTTGGCGGCGGTTGCAGCCGTTGCCTTGATGCTGTTGTGGCTGGCCATGCCGGAGACATTGGCAAAACCATCCTTCGCTCGCCATACAACTGTCGCCTGACATATGCGACAATGCGCGCCAAATTCCAACACACATCCCAAATTTTGTGCTCAGCGACCGGGTTTCGCGCCTTGATGTCGCTGTTGACGCACGCCTGAAGGCACCTGCCGTCACGCTCGCAACCCATTGATAGGTAAAGTAATTGATCTCCACAGCTAACATCACCATGCAGTTCGGCGCCAAGCCGCTCTTCGAGAACGTCTCGGTCAAGTTCGGCGCCGGCAACCGCTATGGCTTGATCGGTGCCAACGGTTGCGGCAAGTCGACCTTCATGAAAATCCTCGGTGGCGACCTCGACCCGTCCGGCGGCCAGGTAATGCTGGAGCCGAATGTGCGCCTGGGTAAACTGCGCCAGGACCAGTTCGCCTACGAAGAATTCACCGTACTCGACACCGTGATCATGGGCCACGAGGAGCTGTGGAAGGTCAAGGCTGAGCGCGACCGCATCTACTCGCTGCCGGAAATGAGCGAAGAAGATGGCATGGCCGTGGCCGAACTGGAAACCGAGTTCGCCGAGATGGACGGCTACACCGCCGAATCCCGCGCCGGTGAGCTGCTGCTGGGCCTGGGTATTCCCCTGGAGCAGCATTTCGGCCCGATGAGTGAAGTGTCCCCCGGCTGGAAACTGCGCGTACTGCTGGCCCAGGCGCTGTTCTCCGACCCGGAAGTGCTGTTGCTCGACGAACCGACCAACCACTTGGACATCAACACCATCCGCTGGCTGGAAAACATCCTGACCCAGCGCTCCAGCCTGATGATCATCATCTCTCACGACCGTCACTTCCTGAACAGCGTGTGCACCCACATGGCTGACCTGGACTACGGCGAACTACGCCTGTTCCCGGGCAACTACGACGAGTACATGACCGTGGCGACCCAGTCCCGCGAGCAGTTGCTGTCGGACAACGCCAAGAAGAAAGCGCAGATCTCCGAACTGCAATCCTTCGTCAGCCGCTTCTCGGCCAACGCCTCGAAAGCCAAGCAGGCGACCTCCCGTGCCAAGGCGATCGACAAGATCCAGTTGGCCGAAGTCAAACCGTCGAGCCGTGTGAGCCCGTTCATCCGTTTCGAGCAGAACAAAAAGCTGCACCGCCAGGCGGTCATGGTCGAAAAAATGGCCAAAGGTTTCGACGGCAAGCCGCTGTTCAAGGACTTCAGCTTCCAGGTTGAAGCGGGCGAACGCGTGGCGATCATCGGCCCGAACGGTATCGGCAAGACCACCCTGCTGCGCACCCTGGTCAACGAACTGACCCCGGACGCCGGCAGCATCAAGTGGACCGACGCCGCCGAGCTGGGCTACTACGCCCAGGACCACGCCCACGACTTCGAAGACGACGTGAGCCTGTTCGACTGGATGGGCCAATGGACCCAAGGCGAGCAAATGATTCGCGGCACCCTGGGCCGTATGTTGTTCTCCAACGACGAGATCCAGAAGTCGGTCAAAGTAATCTCCGGTGGTGAACAAGGTCGCATGCTGTTCGGCAAGCTGATCCTGCAAAAGCCCAACGTGCTGATCATGGACGAACCGACCAACCACTTGGACATGGAATCCATCGAAGCGCTGAACCTGGCGCTGGAGAACTACCCGGGCACGCTGATCTTCGTCAGCCACGACCGTGAGTTCGTATCGTCCCTGGCCACCCGCATTATCGAGTTGAGCCCTAGCGGCGTGATCGACTTCAGCGGCACCTATGACGACTACCTGCGCAGCCAGGGTGTGGTGTTCTAAGAGCCGCACTTAGCTGCAAGCTACAAGCTGCAAGAAAAAGCCCTGTCCCTGTGACAGGGCTTTTTGCATCCGCACTGTGCCGGGCGCTGATTTTATGGGCGATGCACGAACAGTGTGGGAGCTGGTTTGCCTGCGATAGCGGTGGTTCAGTTAAAGATGCAGTGACTGACACACCGCCTTCGCGGGCAAGCCCGCTCCCACAGGGAATCGGTGCCAGACGCTGATTTTATAGGCAATACATAACCAGTGTGGGAGCTGGTTTGCCTGCGATAGCGGTGGTTCAGTTAAAGATGCAGTGACTGACACACCGCCTTCGCGGGCAAGCCCGCTCCCACAGGGGTCTCTGTA
The DNA here is from genome assembly GCF_003408955.1 of Pseudomonas sp. GL93. Classification (NCBI taxonomy): domain Bacteria; kingdom Pseudomonadati; phylum Pseudomonadota; class Gammaproteobacteria; order Pseudomonadales; family Pseudomonadaceae; genus Pseudomonas; species Pseudomonas sp. GL93. The sequence goes on along the minus strand of NZ_NKRF01000135.1, from coordinate 12,901 downwards.
GGCGCCCCCTCGCTCCTACAGGCAGGCGGGATATGCCATGATGCTGTACCGCCCGCCAGCGATTGACTATTCATGCCTGCCGCCCCCTCCTCCCTGTCGATCACCCTGCAGATCGTTTCCATCGTCTTCTACACCTTCATAGCCTTTATCTGCATCGGCCTGCCGATTGCGGTGATTCCAGGCTATGTGCACGAGCAACTGGGCTTCAGCGCCGTGGTGGCCGGGGTGACCATCGGTTCTCAGTACCTGGCTACACTGCTCAGCCGTCCGATGGCTGGGCGGATGTCGGATAACGTCGGTACCAAACGTGCGATCGTGCTGGGCCTGGCCGGTATTCTGATCAGCGGTGTACTGACCTTTATCGCCACACTGCTGGAAAGTCTGCCCAGCTTGAGCCTGGGTATTCTGATCGCCGGTCGCCTATTGCTGGGCGTGGCCCAGGGCCTGATTGGCGTGGGGACCATCAGTTGGTGCATGGGCGCGGTGGGCGCCGAGCACACCGCACGCTCGATTTCCTGGAATGGCATCGCCTCCTATGGCGCCATTGCCATTGGTGCGCCACTGGGTGTGGTGATGGTGGCTGATTATGGCTACGCCAGCCTGGGTATTGCCCTGGCGGTGCTGGCGGCGTTGGGCCTGGTGCTGATCCGCAATAAACCGTCGGTGCCGGTGGTGCGCGGAGAACGGCTGCCGTTCTGGGCGGTGTTCGGGCGAATCGCACCATTCGGCGCCAGCCTGTGCCTGGCCTCGATTGGCTACGGCACGCTGACGACCTTCATCACCCTGTATTACCTGAATCGTGGCTGGGCCGGTGCAGCGTATTGCCTGACGGTATTTGGCGTGTGTTTTATTCTCTCGCGCCTGGTGTTTATCTCAGCCATCAGCCGGTTTGGCGGGTTCACCGCTGCCATCGCCTGCATGCTCATCGAAACCCTGGGCCTGACGCTGTTGTGGCTGGCGCCGTCTACCGGCGTGGCCTTGATCGGCGCAGGGTTGACCGGTTTTGGTTTGTCGCTGGTTTACCCGGCACTCGGCGTGGAAGCTATCAAGCAAGTGCCGGACAGCAGCCGCGGCGCGGGGCTGAGTGCGTATGCGGTGTTTTTCGACCTGGCACTGGCGATTGCCGGGCCGTTGATGGGCGCCGTGGCATTGAACCTCGGCTATGGCTGGATCTTCTTCTGCGCGGCGTTGCTGTCGGTCAGCGCGCTCGGCCTGACCGTACTGCTCAAGCGCCGAGCCTACTGATCAGCGGTCTGCAAGCCGGCGCGCGTGGCCTCGCCCAGGGTATGGCTGAAAAAACGCCCGGCCTCAGAGACCAGATCGCGGTGGATGCCTTCGCGGTCGACGCCATCGGCATCCGTGCAAATGGCTGGCATGCTCGCCAGTTGATCGCTGTCACACGGCGCCATGAACACGAAGTGCCCGGCCCCGGCCAACAGTTTGAAATCCGGTGGCTGCGGCAGCTTGCGCGCCAGGGCGGCGGCGTTCTTGTCCACGGCCACCAACTGGTCGCCATCGCCACTGTAGAGCAGCACCGGCACATGCACGTCCGCCAGGGTGTGGCGGCCGAACATCAAGCTCAGCGGCGCCATCAGCATTAACGCATGGATGCGCGGGTCGGCCTGGGGTTGCAGGTCTTCGCGATCGACCACCAACTCGCCCTTGGTGGTGCACGCGTCGCGGTCTTCGGGGCGTTCGTGGCAGTAGCGACGCAGACGTTCGAAATCCGGCTTGGCGCCCGCCAGAATCAATGCTGTCTCGCCACCGGCGGAATAACCGATGACGCCGATCTGATCGATATCGACAAAGGGCGACAGCATCGGCTCGGCCAAGGCGGCGGTGATCGCCTGGGAGATCTGGATCGGCCGCCCATATAAATTGCTCACGGTGCCCAGGCGGCTGTGGTCCTTGTAGTTGTCACCGGGATGCAGCACCGCCACCACCACAAAGCCCTTGCGCGCCAAGGCGGTGGCCAGGTCATGCAGGGCCAGCGGCGTGCCGGTATTGCCGTGGGACAACATCAACATCGGGAAACGCCCGATCGCCACCTTGGCATCTTCGCCGGCCGCCACATGGTAGGCGCCCAGCGCGGTGGTGCGCTCGGCATCGGTGGAGGGGTAAAACGCGATGGCTTTCATCGGCTGCGCATCCAGCGGGTCGAGAAAACTCATGCGATGAAACCCCACACTCCAATGCGGGTGCGGTGCCGGCGCGGCGTGCACTGAAACCAGGCCGCCCAACAGCGAAAGAACCAAAACAGCACAAAGACGCATCATGGGGATGTCCACCTTTGCTGCACAAAAACCGGCCTGTCGAATAAAAAGTCCAGGGTATCGAATGGATGTCTGCATAACCTGGGCCACAACGAAAAAACTCCGTACTCCGCTCGCGTTCAGGCGATCAGAATACAGAGTTTAGGCGCTCGGTTTCAGAATGAAACCGAGGACAGGGCAAATTTACATAAGCCTTACGCAGCGGCGAACAGTTGCTCGTTGATGCGCACGTTGGCGTCGCTCATGGCTTTGCTGCGCACTTCATCACCGTAGGCCAGGCCTTCAGCACGAACAATCTCAATGTCGGTGATGCCCAGGAAGCCGAACAGCAGCTTCAAGTAACCTTCGTGGGCTGCGCCCGAGGCTTGGTCGGCATGCAGGCCACCGGCGGTGGAAACAATAATGACTTTCTTGTTGCCGCACAGGCCTTCAGGGCCTGCTTCGGAATAACGGAAGGTCTGGCCGGCGACTGCGATGCGGTCGATCCAGGCTTTCAATTGGGTTGGGATGGTGAAGTTGTACATCGGCGCACCCACCACCACAGCATCGGCGGCGAGAAACTCAGCCAGCGACGATGCACTCAGTTCAGCCTCGTGCTTTTGCGCCGCATCGCGCAGTTCAGCGGCAGTGCCCAATGCACCCAGAGTAGCGCCGGAGAAATGGTTGATGCTTTCGCTGGCGAGGTCGCGGTAGGTCACTTCCACACCCGGCTGGGCGGCCTGCCAAGCCTTGACCACACCGGCGCTGAGCTGACGGGAGGCCGAGTTGTCGCCGAGGATGCTGGAATCGATGTGCAAGAGTTTCATGGGGGATCTCCAAGTGAGGATCGCCACCGGGCGATCAAGTAGGGTTAATCCTACAGATAGAACCAATGCTCGATTAGACGGTTAAAATGTGATTATTCGTCCTATTAATGGGACGAACACAGTCGAGTGGTCCTCATCGCTCATTCAAGGCTCCCGTTTTGCGCAGTGGCCGTGGCGCCCTCAGCCAGAAAAATCTGCTGCGGCAAGGTGAAGTTGCGCAGCGCCAGCAAGGCCAGCGGCCCGGTGCTCATTTCGGTGCGCAAGTTCCAGGTCAGGTCCAGGCCATCCGGGGCCTTGAGCACCATGCGAAAGCGGCTGTCGCCGTCGTCCAGCGGGGTGAGCGTGGCTTTTTCCAACAGGCGGATCAGGCCCCAGGTGCCTTCGAAATCCCCGAACAGGCGCTCGCCACTCTGCACGCTGGTCCAGCTCAAACTCGCCCCCGGGTCGTCGCTGAAGCCCGGCCAGTTGAAGCGCTGCCACGCCTGGCGCTGGTTGAAGTACTGGTGCTCTTCGCCATTGAGAATGAAGTTGGTCTGCACCACGTTGCGCGACGGTCGGCCTTGCAATTCGAAGCTCATGCCCATGCCGCCGTCGGTGTACATCACGTCGGCCAACTGGCTGAGCTGGTTGATCGCCGCCAGAAATTGCGGGTTGAAGCGCAGCCCCTGACTGTGGCGCGGGTCGGCCACCCAGCGGCTGCCTTCCTTGCGCAGCACGCCGCCCAGTTGGTTCTGCAAAAACTGCTCGATGCGCCCGGAGTCGGCGCGGATCATCTGCCCCAGCATCGGCAGCGAGGCGTCGCTGGTGGTGTTGGCGAACGGATAACGCCCGGCAAACGCGCCCTGCCAGTCGGTGACGATTGCCCGCCGCCACTGGTTGTTGAGCCCTGCCGCCGAAGGTTGCAGCACCCGCTGCCAGGCTTGCGCCAGCGGCTGCACGAACAGCGTCTGGCCAACCACGCCCCACTCCGCACCCAGGCTGGCGGCGATCAGGCTGCCGTAGGACTGGGTGTCGGTGAGGTCGACGCTCTTGCCCTGGAACACCGTCTGCGCCAGGGCCTGGGTCATTTCCCGTGGGTCGGAGGCGCTGCTCACTTGTTGCAGTTTCAGGCGCACCCGCGTCACGCGGGTAAGGAAGGCTTGCAGGCTCAGGCGCTCGCTGTCGGCCTGGCCTTCGGCGTCCTTGCCAAGCAGGGTCAGCAGCGGCCCGAAGGTGCCGTCCAATGGACTGCGCGGTACCTGGCTCTGCTGGTCGATCAACGGCACCTTGTCCTGGTCGAGCAAGTCTTTGGCCGACTTCATCAGAGAATCGGCCAATGCTTGCGTGCGCGTGCCGGCCTGGCCCTGGTAAGCCAGGGTGTTCATCAGCGCGATCAATGGCGACTGGCGCACGTCGGTCATCAGGGTCAGCTGGTCGATCACATCGCCCATGCCCTCGGCCTTGCGCCAGCGCAGGCTGTTGAGAAAGTCCAGCCAGGCACTGGCGTAGTCCTGGAAGTAACGTTCGGTGAGTTGCTCCTTGAGCATCTGCGGGGTCAGCTCGCTGGCGATGTCGGTCTGACTGTCGCTGAGCACCCAGTCGATCTCCTCGCGGCGTGCTTCGGCGATCTCATTGATGGCCTGGCGCACCCGGCCTTCCCACGCCTGCCGGGTAAACACCCCCGCTACGCTGGCCGTGGTGGTGAACAGCGCCGAGGCATCGGTTTCACCGACCATGCCGTGCAGACTCAACGCCGGGTATTGATTGGCCGCAATGTCGAGCACTTTGCGATACAGCGCGGCCTGCGCATTGCGCTGGCCCAACTGGCTGAGCAACACCTGACGGGCCTGGGCCACCAGCGCCGGGTCGGCCGTGATCGCCCAGTCCGGGTGCGCGGCCAACTGCTCACCATAGAAACCCCACAAGACCGGCGACAGCCCTTGCCAAAGCCCATTCGTCACGCCGCTGCGCGCGGGTTCGGCGTTTACCAGCGCCTTGCGCAAAAAGGTCGCATCGGCCTTCTGCGGCCGGGCCAGCATCAGGTACGCCTTCAAATTTTCATAAGCTCCCGCCGCGGCCCCCGCACGCTGTTCGCTGCCGGGTGGCAAGGCGATAAATGCCTTGATCCGGCCTTGCAGGTTGGCCACCACCGGGTCGCGCATCAAACGATTATTGGCCTGCACGTAATGCGGCCACACCGCTGCCAGCAGGTTCTGGTTTTGCTCCAGGCCGAAGCGCTGATACCACGGCACGCCGTTTTTGGCGCGGTAATCCAGACGCGCCAGCTCACGGGTCAAATCGTTGAGCGCGGTCAACTGCACGTCGCCGCTGCCGGGCTGCTGCAAGGCCGCTACCGAACGCTCGACCTCGCCAATCTGCACGCGGTTGGTCACGAACGACAGCAACAACCCCGCGCCCCACATCAACGCCAACCCCAGCACCAACGCATAGCCGACGCGCACCACGCCCCAGCCCAAACGCCGAGCCGTGCGGTTATCGTCAAGCACACCCTGCCACGGGGTAGGCGCGGACCAGTCGTGGGTTTTTGAAGCAGACTTTAGCGGCGCCACCGGCAGGCTGAACCATAACCCACGCAACGGCACGCCCCGGGAAAACTCGGGCGTCAGCGGCTCCAACACCTGCCGCCAACGGGCGATCCCCTTGGCCTGCAAATCCCGCGACAACCGCAGCAGAAAATCGTGGGCCAACGTCTCATTCATCTGCCCCAGCCCGGCGCGGCGCAACGGCGTGAGCAACTCGGTCAACTGCTCCTGCAGTTCCTGCGCACTGAAACGCTCGGGCAATACACAGCCCACCGGTTGCACCGCACGGCCAGTTTGCTCCCAGGTGCTGGCGCACACTTGCCACAGGTACAAGGGCAACTGCCAACCTACGTGATGCGCCAAGCGTTTTAACAGGCGCACGCCGGTGGCCATCGCGGCATCGTCGGCGGCCTGGGTGTTGTCCAAGGCCCAGACTACGCCGTCCAGGGAGCGCCAGCGGCTCAGGCCGGACCAGTGTGCGGTGAAGGTTTGTTCCAGGGATTCATGGGCGTTGCCGCCCCACAGCAGGACGGTGCCCTGGCCTTCCAGCCAGTGGCGGGTGGTGAGGTTGGGGGCGATGGCGTTGACGGTGTCGGGGTCGCCGATGAGGAGAAGGAGGCGGACTTTTTGGCGCCAGAGGGGGCCGTAGTGCTCACGCAGGTGAGCGCGTAACGCCTTTACCCGATCAGCGCCGGCATCAGTCGGTGGTGGGTTTAACGCTGAGACTGGAATTGACGGAGCCACGCCCACCACCCGCTCAGCCTGACGAGCCGCCAGGCGATCCCAGGCCAGCAACACCACCGGGCATAACCAGCAGAGCGCGAACCACACACCCAGCCCCCACAACGCCAGTTGCTTGAGCGGCAACTGCGGCCAGCCCAACGCGTCGCCGCCCAAGCCGTAGACCAGGCAACCCAACAGCACCAGCAGTGTAATAAGCAGTAGATAGCCCAGCCCCACACGCGCCAACGAACCTTTCCCCAAGTCCTTAACTATTGCCATAAGGCACCGCCACTCCAATCGCCAACCGTTTATTTGCATCCTGACTCAACCAACCACAGGGCTGCCCAGCCGCACCGGCTTGCAGCAATGCCAGGGACATCCCGATAAACGGCGCCAGATCCCCCAACACACCCCACTGCCCGGCCAGTTGATGCCCCGCCGCCGACCAACCGCCTTCCACGAAAGCGTCCTGGCTGGCTTTGTCCAATGCCAGGCAGTCGGAGGGAGGTTGTTCCAATCCGGCATAACGCTGCATCTGGGCGCAGAGTTCGACGGACGCGCCATCAGCGAGGTATTCGCCTCGGTGTAACAGCTGCTGCCCGTGTCGGCTGACTCGCCAGTAGAAGCCCGCCTCACCCGGCAACTCACCCTCTTCAGCGACCGCTACCGACGAAACGCCAGCACACAACAACCAGTCGTTTTCACCAGAGCAGTCACGATGAAAAACATCGATCAGGTGGTCCATATCCGCCAAATTCTGCAAGGGCAAACGCGCCGACGGCAGCACAATGCCGCCCTTGGTCAACACCTCCTCAAAGGCGGTTTGGCTAGCCTTGCTGCCCACCCACACGACAGCCCGTAAATGCGGCCAGCACTCGTTCAACTCCGCAGACGCCAACACCAACCGCCCCATGTGTCTAGCCAATGCCGGGGCTCGCTCTGAGATCACGCTCAATGACACCTGGCAACGCAACCGAGGGCGTATGGCACCCGTCACTTCGAATACCTCTGGCGGTGGCGCGTCTTTCATCAAATGCAGGTAATTGGCTTGCACATCCCCCGCCGGCCCCAGCAACACCACGTTCTGCACCGGCAGGCCAAGGCTATGCCGTTGCCACCAGGCGTTCGTGGCCACTTGCGAGGTGCGCAGGTACACCTGGCGGTTGAACAGCAGGATCTGCCATACCAACACCCGCACGGCCAACACCGCTCCCCAGCCCAAGGGCAGCAATGCACTCCAGAGCAACATCTCCAGGCGCGGCTGCTCTTTGGGCCAAAGCATCAACAGAAGCACCGATTGCACGCCGACGACCGATCCCAACACCAACGACCAGTGCCCCCAGCGCGGCTCGCCCGGCTCAGGATAATCGGGGTACTCGGGCGGGCGGTTCATGGTGCGACACTCATCGAACTCGCCGGCAAGGTACTCACCAACTGACAACCGCACTCACACCGATGCCCATCCAGCGCCACGGCCCTACCATCCATGGTCGAACCCGAAGCTCCCTGGGCAACCCGGGTCAAGCCGTGCAGGTTGCACCGCACCAGGTCACCCACGCAGGCCACCGGCTTACCGAACGCCAGGTAATGCCCTTCCAGGACTTCACCACCAAAGGGCCGCAACGGATCGCCCACCCGCACCAACGGCATCATGCGACCACCGCCTTGATCTGCTCGACCTGTTCGACCAGGCTACCGGCCTTGCGCAACATGTCGCTGGTCTTGGCGATGCGCTGGCGGTAGTCATCCTGCGCGATCTGGCGCTTCTGCTCGGCCACCACCTTGCCGATATTGTCGGTGGGCTTGAGCAACTCCTCGGCGCCCGGCAAGAACGGCACCACCAGCCCGGTAGCCTTGTCGATCACCTGATAACCAATGGTCGCCACACCGATACCCGCTGCCAGCCCGCCGACTCCGCCCAGCCCGCCGGCGCGCTTGATGCCATACACCGTGGCCCCGGCGATCATCGCGACGCCCAATATCCGACCAGCCACCACCACCGGGGACAGGTCGCGGCTGTTTTCGTTACCGAAATAGGTCATGCGGTAAAAGAAGTAACCGGCCCACATTTCGCGGCTCTTCAACGCGTCGTACATGAACCAGGCGCGAGAGTCGTGAATCTGGTCATCGAACAACGCCACCAGCAAGGCCGAGTCCGGGTCGGTGCTGGGTGTGCCTTGGGTGTCACGGAATAGTACGTCGTGGCGAACCTTACCTTCTTTGGCAATGCGGTCGTGGTCCTGGCGTTCGTCATTCTGGTTGAGCAGGTACACCGCATCGCGCAGCACCACATCAAACGTGGTGCCCTTCCAATCGGTCTGCTTGCGCTTTTGGCCCAGGTAATCGCTCTTGAATTCTGCGGCGGCCTGGCTGAGCTGGGTCTGGTCGATGGTTGGTTCGTAGATTCGGGGGCCAGGCAGCGCAGGGTTTTTCAGCCGTTCACTCGGCAAGTCTGCGAGCTTTTTCTCATAGGCCTCGCGCTCCTGACTCTCGTCATAGGGCGTGACATCTTTGGCCCCTCTGAAATACGGCTGGCGCTTGTAGCTGTCGTTATTACCTTCGCGGTCGTTGACGTAGCGGCCGATACGCCAGCCGGTGATCCAGTGCAACTGCTCGGCCAGCGTGTCTTCCACGGTGGTGTGGAGGGGGAAGGGTTTGTACTCCCAGGCAGGTAACTTGGCGGAGGTGTCGGTTTGGATGCCGGGTAGGGTTTTGCGGCGCCAGGCGTTGAAGCGTTCAGCTACCGTTGGGTGAACCTTAAATTCGGTGAACGTCGACTCCAACATCATTCGCCATGACTTTTCCGGCTGTAGCGTCTTCGGCAATACCTCTTCGGGCACCTGAAAAGGCGCACCAATCGCGAAGGCCGCGGCATACATATCATGTAGCGTAATCTGCGAGATCAGCTCGTTGGTACCACCTCGTGCCTTGCCCTGATCATTCATTGGGTAACCACCACCCACATCCGAATGCACGCCGGGATACACCACTTCATAGGAGTTGGCTGGATAGCTGCCATCCTCATTGCGGATGGAGTCCAGAGGAAAGCAGGAACGTTGCTCAAAAGCCGCGACAAAGTGTCGGCAGTGCTTGACCAAGTTTGGAAAACGCTTGGCATCGGGCAGCAGTTGGCTGTCGTCAGCCCAGTCCATGTGGCCGTCGAAAAACGGCACTGCATGGGCAATGCCCACCGAGGCCACGGTGTCCATTATTCCCAGGAACTCAACGCTGATAGGCAGCCCGGCCAATCGTTGCACCGGTTGTTCTGCCCCGGGTGGAGTTTCAAACAACTGGCTTAGCCAGGTAACAAAGGTGCGGGCTTCGGCGGCGCCACGGGAGAAACCGTATACGTAGAGTTTGACACCTAGCACTTCGGGGGCTGGCGGTTTTTTTGCCGCAGCAGCTTGCAGCGAGTTAAATATTTCGCTCATTACAGCCCGGCGCCTGCCTGCGCCGAAAGCACTGCCTAGTGGTCCGCGCCATGTACTCATGGCTTCAACTTTTGTATTGGCAATGGAATCATCAACTACCTCGTTGATCAGCGCGAATGACACCGCGCTGGCGACTTGGATCAAAGCCCAATTGATACGATCTTCGCCGCCGGTGGCATATTTCAACCCGTCTTCGTTGTAATCCAGTTCGCCGATTTCCGGGAATGGGGTACCGACGCCAGGCATGTAGTAAGAGAAATAACCGTTTTTTTCTGCCGTTCGCCCCCTTAACGAAGCGTGAAACAGCTTAGCGACATTACTGGGATGTTCGTTCTTAGTGTCATTATGCTCATTGTTATTGGTGCCATCGAAAAACAGGCTGACATGCAAACTCTTACAGCATTTCGAGTATTGCTTCTGCCCACCCGCATTAGCTTTCTGTCGTTCATTATTTTCTTCGGCTGTTTGGCGTTCATAGTTGGCGCTCACCTTCGAAAGATCGGAAGGCAAACGACCTGCAGGAGGAAAATCTGGCGGCGCCCAAGATTTTTCTTTATGTTCGTTTTTTACTTCGGACATAGCGCAGGCTCCTTCATTTCCATAGGATCTTTAATAGGGTAATTAGGTGAGCTCGGCGCCCAGCATGAACTCGTGACCTTGACTCCATTACAAACCAAAAAATGCACGGACAAGCCACATCGCTTTGTTCCTGGCCACTCAGGAATATCTACCGTGGCACTGTGGCGTTGGTAATTGGCTTTGTGCTTTGTTTGAGCATCCCAGTACCCTTTCTCATCTGTTGGCCATTTTGAGTACGCATAAGGATCAGAATCAACTTCCCATTCGATATTCGCCTTTAAACCAGGACGCCACTTCGCTGGCATTACGATACAACATGACCTCCCCCCGCCTCCATCAGCTCTATATCCATTAACCGACAACCAATTAATACCATGCAAGGTATGATTAACCGCTTGTATATTCCCACCGGTCATTTCATTATCCGCTGACGAACAGCCAAACAAAGTCAGTCCGAGGAAGCCCAACATTCCTTGTGCAAAAGCTTTACTTATCAATCTTCTCATACGTTGCAACCCCACTAAGTCAATCAAGTAGTGCAAGCCTTACCCCAGCGAACTATGTACGACCAACCTCATGAGTTTTTCGGAAGCCCGCTCACAAGAAGATCTAAGCAGCAAGCATTCACTCAAAACCCCTTTATTCCCAGACAAAAATCCACATCAACCTTTCGCAATTTCGGTTCATCTTTTACTTCCCCATCAAGACAGTACTTATCTCGAAGATACGCATTGAGCTTTCGATCTTCGATGAGTTTGTTTTTATGATCGCTGTACAGCATCAGCGTATCGACAGCCAAATCGACTGGCATACTGGCTAGCGTAATGAATGGGCAAACAATACTTAAATAACAAAGCGTCGGTATGGGATCGTAAGAACCCTGCCCCTTCAACGTGAGCAAGTTCCAGTCGTATTTCACACCGAGGTAGTAATCTGAGTCGTGATATGTTTTCGACGACGCGCCCCGTTCAACTAATGTCCCACACCCGGCGATCATAGTTATTAGACCAAAAAATGTAAGCGTAATCAGTCGTTTAAGCACACCTACCTTAAACCGCCACGAACAATTTCTTCTCGCGATATTGCCCCACGGATTGCTTTCGTTGAGGCTCATAATTTCTGCCTTACATATTCGGTCAGATCACCAAAATAATTTTCCTGGCTGGCCTGCACGACAAGTGCATACAACCGGGCGAAGCGCAGTTCCTGGTTTTTTTCCAAGTGGTCAAAATTACCTCCATCCAGCAGTCTCTGTGCATCAGAGATACAACCAATCAGGCTGCATTGCTGATCACTCAGCTCCAGGCAGCCATTGACGTTGGGGCTGTTTTGCTGGGTTTGATCGATGCCTTGCAACCACTGCGGCTGATTATCTCGATCCAGCCAGCCCCAATAGCAGGCTACACGCAGGTACTCGGACAACTGTTCGCTGCTGAGTATCGAAGACACCAGCAATGGAAAAACTCGCGGGTCGTAGTAACGCAACAAACCGCTTTGCCCGCCCCATGTCATTTGCGAAAGCAACTGTAGGGCGCGGCTCAATGCTTCAAAAGGCAATGGCGAGACAAGTACCAGCAAGCGGGCATCGGCGGCACAGTGCGTCATCAGTTCTTCCAGCCAGGCTTTATGCTGCCAATGCGTGAGGTCCAGGCGCATCAATAACGGGGCCTGCTCCAACAGGTTTTCCTCGGGCATGCCGGTGAACAAAGAGAACCATGGGATCTGTGGTCGCAATGTCTGCAGCGCAGGCACTGCACAGTTATCCCAGGCGGTTTGGTCGAGCAATAGATCAACTTGGTGGATACCGACGTTGGCACATACCTGCTCGATCTGTTCTTGCCATTCTGTTGCGGTTGCCATGTATGCCCCTCTCTGATCAACCTTGGCGCATCACTAAGCCGAGGGCTTTTTTCCGGGCCTTTTCAAGGCACTCCTCACACACCGACTGCGGCAACTCAGGCATCGGGAAACTCTGGCTGGTGGTGGTTTCCCACACATGCTGCCCCTTCAGGTTGAGCATGCCGGGGGTGTGGATATCGATGGTGCCGGCGGGGTTGATACGGATGTATCCGCCACCGCAGCCCAGGGTGATGCCGTTTTTCGCGGTCAGTTGCAGGTGCCCCTGCACCGATTGCACGGTGATGTTTTGCTGAGCAATCAGGTTCAGCAAATCGCCGTGGGATTCGATTTCCAACGGGCCTTTGCCCGAGACCAGGCGCAAGCCTTCCTGTTGCGCCAGCAGTGAGATGGCCTGGTTGGCCTGAATGGACAGGCGTTGAGCGGCAGCCAGGTTGATTTCATCGTTGCTTTGCACATACAGCGCTTCACCGCTTTTGAGCAGCAGGCTGGCGGGGGTTACCGCGCCGATGCCTTTGGGGGCGCTGAGCAGGATGGCCGGGGCGGTCAGGTCTTTGGCGTCTTTTTGCAACTGTTGCAGGCCTTCGATGGCGGGCTCGCGGCTGTGGTGGGCGCGGGCGATTTCCTGCCAGTCGGCGATTTGTTGTTTTGCGCCCTGGACCTGGCTGGTGGCCGGTTGCATGGCCAGGACATCGCCCTGCGCCTTGCCC
>NZ_NKRF01000031.1:0-8226 GCF_003408955.1 Pseudomonas sp. GL93 | reverse complement strand
GGTAGGAACGGTGCTGCTGAATCCGGATCGGGACCAACAGAGCGAACAAAAAGCGGCATAGCAGAACGGTTGACGCGACAACCACCTTGAAAAACGCCGCCGTTGCGCGTCGTATTGTCATCCCACTTAAGTGGAGCGAGGTCGCGTAGCTCTAGGTTCCATCGATCAGGGGCATCTGGAATCGCAAAACGACTGAAAATCTTCGGTTCCCACATGCGATATCGATAAAGCGTGCACAAAGCTTTGACTGCAAACGAATGGTTAATTGCTGCGTTCGGAAAATTGGTTGAGGCTCGCGTATAGGTCTGAAACCCATTCCCGGTCAGATCCTGAATCACGCGCTTGAGCGCTTTGACGACGCTGTCGACATTCTGAATCGCCGAGCCTGGCGCCAAGGGACTGATTGTCTCAAGGTAGCCAATCAGAGGAGTCTGACGTACAGCCTTGTCATCGAGTACTTCCGGACTTCCAAGCTCATAGGGGGAGGCAAAAATCCTTTTCTTTTCCTCATCATCGAGCAGGTGGCGAACGATGTGCTCGGCCACCCCTTTGCATGAGTTAAGCGGATAGCGCCAAGTCAGCGTGCGAAACTCCAGCTCGTCGAAGCCAAGCAGTGCCTCGGCGCTCAACGGATTGGAGGCGTGCTTCAGAGACTTTGTCAGCTCGGCCAGCTCATGTTCTTGCAGCTTGCTCAGAAACTCGTAGGGTTGCTTTTTCATCGTGACTTTCTCAGGCGGGCAGAGGGAAGGGTTGTGCAGAATTGACACGAGTGAGGTCTTCGCTGAGTGCCTTGTACTCTGCGCCTTTTTCGGAGAGATTCATGATCTCTTCGTGACGGAAGGCCGCAGTGGTAACCGCTTCACCATAGCCTACACCGGTGTTATCCCTGATCCGCCTGGCCATTTCGTTGATGACCGCTTCCTCGCCATGCTGGTAGGTTGCTTTAACGATGTGGTATACGGCGCTGGTTGAGCGAAGGGCTTTCTCAGCGCATTGGGTGGATAGCAAAATGCTCATTGGGTGATTCCTCTGATAGTGCCGGAGTGGCACGATCAAAAGTACAAAACCCTTGGGGCAAAACCAGGGTAGGCAGATTTAATGGCGGGTTTGTGCGTCTCGAGTACCCTAGGACACTGGTATAGTCCATGCGAAAACAAGCAGGCTATCCAGTCAAAGCAGGAGCGCTTATCCATGCTGGACACCACTCTCTCTCATCAACAACTGATCGACACCTTCCTCCCCCATATCTTGGAAAACGAAGCCAAAGGCGTGCTTCAGGATCTGCTCGCTCAGCCCACTCTAGCCATGCAGTTTCTTTTCTTTTCAGAAGAGGCAACCCGAAAGGCAATCAAGCATGTAGTTGGAATTTTTGACGAGTGCTACCGAGCAGGGCAACTGAAGGTTGCCATGAGCCATGAAAATGGCTGCCTCTACGGCTATGCGTTGCTGTTCGTTCATCCGGATCCAAACGTTCCACGCTATTGTCACAAAATCTTTGTTTTCCCAGATTTTCGCGGCCACGGTATTGGCTCACAGATTCTCAATGCGCTGATCGACGATCCGCGCGATACCCACCTGTTGTGCGGCTATGACTTGGTAGATTTCTACGAGAATGCAGGGCTTGAGCAAAAAGGTGCATTCGCGGTTCCTGGGAAGCAGCAAGGATTTGCACTAACTCAAGGGATGTACGCTGACCTGGTTGTGATGGGCACACCAGGATTAAGTATGGCGTCAGGTGTGTTCATGCTGAACGATGACGACGTAAAGGCGCTGTTGGCTTGCGCATGATTTACCTAAGCTAGTCTTGCAAAAGCCGCCGCACCTTGCGATGCATGAACTAATGATCAAAGCAGGCTTCAGAGAGCTGCCAAACTTATCACTCGTGCCAATGAGAGATTGCTTAATCTAATGAAATACATCCTGTTTTTCGTCGCTGCCGCATCGACTTTGTGGCAGATGAGTTTCCAATACCATTCTTGGTGGAATTTTTTTCTACTGTCAACGATATCCGTCTCATGGATTCTCGGCACGGTATACACCTATGACTGTATTCAAGCTTTGACTGGACGAAGCTCTCCCTATTACAGGGAGTTTTATGGTGAGCTGAAGAAAGATTTCTGTATAGCA
Source organism: Pseudomonas sp. GL93 (assembly GCF_003408955.1). Taxonomy (NCBI): domain Bacteria; kingdom Pseudomonadati; phylum Pseudomonadota; class Gammaproteobacteria; order Pseudomonadales; family Pseudomonadaceae; genus Pseudomonas; species Pseudomonas sp. GL93. Next base: position 6,099 of record NZ_NKRF01000031.1, on the reverse strand, counting down.
CTACTCAGTGGCCTATCACTTACATTCATTATAAACATCTCTTCGGCGGCTTACAGCCTGTCAAGCATTGATATAGCTTTTGCTGGCTTCCCATTTTTGTTGTTAAGCATGTATGACAGCTTTGCGTTGAAAAAACAAAAGATTGTCGGTGTGCGACTTCCTAAGGCCATGACGCGCTCTATTATTGGACTTCAGCTTTTCATCATAGGCGTATTTATCTATTACCTGATAAAGGTTAACTCCGGTGCATTCGCGCCCGCAGAATCTCTGTGGATCCAGATAACACTCTTATTGACCGCCCTTTGTCTTTGCGTGTTTACGCATCAGATGGTTTTCATTCTTACAAAGCAGAGAATGGAGATATCACCTACGATACTTGGACTATTTGAAAGTATTAAAATGAGCAGGGGTGTATATAGACAGGCCGGTGAAATGGCAGAGCAGTGGAATAAAATTATATTTAATAAAAAGTTAGAGCAGCGTAGGAAAAAAGGTAAAAAGCACAAGCGCTGAAACAACCGATTCGAGGTGCTGTACGTCTGTAGTGGTCGACAATTTTCGGACAAATAATTGAGTTATCTTTCGCAATTACCGTCGGTACGAAACTGTTTTGCTGATGCGGCCCTGTCCAGTTGTAATGCTGCATGAGATATACGCTCCACGACGGCCTCTTCGCTGCGAAAAAAGAGGTCGATGGTAGCGCATAATCCTGCTTTGCTGCCTAGCTGGGTTTAGATAGGATCAGTGGAAAGTCACTGTCCAAGTGGCCGTGAAATGAGTGTCCAAGTATTCGTGGATTGGGTCTCCAAATGCCCATGGAATCCGCATTCCACTCTCGGCAATGGCTTCCTGCCACTAAATCACCCTTCCGACCCAGTTTCTCCCGTGATAAAAGCCAACTACACCCACAGAGTGCACGGACTGCCTTACGCCATCCGGGACAGGCTTTCCATCAGGACGGAGAAGCAAGATGCATTTGAAACGGATCAGGGCGTCAAATTTTCGGGCGTTTGGCGACGGTACGGTTGCCCCCTCACTTAATTGGGAGCTTGCCCCCGGACTGAACATCCTTGTCGGGGAAAACGATTCCGGCAAAACCTCTGTAATCGACGCGATTCGCTACGTGCTGTGGACAACCAGCTACGAGTTCATTCGCCTCTTCGAAACTGACTTTCACATCACGGGCTCGACACGAGCACGCTCTCTATTCATCGAAGCCACTCTTGTGGACCTAGACCCCGAGCAAGAAGCCTCAGTTCTCGAATGGATGACCCACGAAGCAGACGGGTCTCATAGCTTGATCGTTTATCTGCAGGCGCGTTGGATACCACCGAAGGCCAACAAACGTGGACGGGTTGAGGCAATCACCTGCTCGGGCCCGAACGGCACGGGGCCAGAGATCGGCACGGCGGTTCGCGAGCTCATCCGAGCCACCTACTTGCGCCCCCTTCGAGATGCCGAAGCCGAGCTGCGCCCAGGTCGCCAGTCTCGGCTGTCCCAAATTTTGGGCGCTCATAAACGCATTGATGGGCAGGAGCAAAATGACTTCGACCTCGCGGCTCCTGGTACCGTCCCTAGCAACCTGGTCGGGCTGATGGCGTTTGCTCAGCATCACTTGGGCGAGCATCAGGTCATCAGAGACGTCCAGGACGACATCAACGACAACTACCTGAACAAGTTCGCATTTGCCGGCGATGCTTTGTCCTCTCGTATCCAGATCGCTCCGGAGCTGGGCCTGCAGCCCATTCTGGAGCGCTTCGAATTGGCACTGCTGCCATCCTCCACCATCGATCCAGGTGAGCGGTGCATTCGCGGACTCGGCTATAACAACGCTCTGTTCATGGCGACCGAACTGGTTCTGCTGCGGGACGGTGATGAACTCGGACTGCTGCTGATCGAGGAACCCGAGGCCCATCTCCATCCGCAACTGCAGGAGCGCGTTCAGCAGCTCCTCGAACGCACCTCCAGCGCGGCGGAGCCAGATAGCCGCCCTGTTCAGATCATCATGACTACCCACAGCCCATCTCTGGCGGCAGGTGCGGACATCGCAAGTCTGACCTTGGTAAACCGTGCGCAACTATTCAGCTTGGCTCACGGGAAGACCAAATTGCTGAAAAGTGATTACGAGTTTTTGAGGCGCTTTATCGACGCCACCAAAGCGAATCTGTTCTTCGCTCGCGGCGTTGCGATCGTGGAAGGGCCAGCAGAAGCGCTGCTGCTGCCCGCTCTGGCTGCGGCTTCAGGATATTCGTTCAACGAACACGGCATTTCTTGCGTTAACGTTGGCGGAGTTGGGCTTTATCACTACGCTCGAATCTTGCAGCCGATTGATGGCTCGGCGATTCCCATTCCTGTGGCCTGCATTACGGATCGTGACATCGTTCCCAATGAGGCCACCTACATATCTCCTCCCAAGAACAATCGTAAACGATTCGAAAAAGACTACACGCCGGAGGAGATCGAGGCACTGGTCAAAACGAAGGTTGACCGCGCCCAGGGTGGCAGCACAATTGTCTGTGTCTCAGACAACTGGACCCTGGAATTTGATCTCGCCCTTCACGGATGCGCCCAGTTGATGCATGACGCGATTCACCTGGCTAAGAAGGCAGATTCGAGGAGTGAACGGCTGACGGAAGAAGACGAGAGAAACGCGATCGTCGAGGCAGGAGAGATTTGGAAAAAACTCTCGGATGCAGGACATTCACCAGTGGAATTGGCGGCACTCATCTACCAGCCGCTAGTGGAAAAAGAGGCGTCAAAGGCGATCACCGCTCAATACGCTGCTCACCTGATTTCAACAGGTGACTATGGGAAAGGGGATGAGCTGTTCAATAAGCTGCCGCCTTATCTTCAGCGAGCGCTACGTCATCTGACTGGCAGGGCAGCGCCATGACCGTGCCATTGATCGACGCTACCGACCTTGTTGCTCTGCTGGACCTGACACCCGATCTGAGCTTCGATGATCAAGAGCGACGAGCCGTGCTACTGGAGAACCGGTCTTGCGATATCAATGCAGCGCCAGGCAGTGGAAAAACCACGGTACTAGCCGCGAAGCTCTTGATGCTGAGCCGCAGATGGACCTCGAGCCGTGCAGGCGTTTGTGTACTTAGTCATACCAAAGTCGCCAGGGATGAGATTAAGAGCCGGTTAGCTACAAGCCATGATGGTAGTCGTTTGCTCACGCATCCTCACTTCATCGGGACGATTCACGCCATGGTGAATCAGTTTCTGGCTCTACCGTATCTGCGAAGCAACGGGATGACTGTTGATGTGATCGACGACGATATTTTTGCTCGACGAATACTGGCGTTAGCCAATGCGGACTTTAGCTTGCGGCGTTATATGGAGATGAATGCGGGTGTCGCGCCCATGCTAGAGGGTTTGATTTACAAAGGTGCGTTTCTGGACCTCGCCAGCGAGTTTGGCTCGCCTCCTAAACCTGGCGCGAAAACCCTTCCGACTATCGCAGGTATCAAAGGCAAACTCGCCGCTGAAGGGGTTTTCCGGCACGCGGACATGTTCGCGTACGCAGAACGTCTGTTGACCCTTTTCCCTAAGGTTCGCACCCAGCTATCACGAAGATTCCCTATCGTCTTCATCGACGAAATGCAGGACACGTCCTGGGAGCAAGAGCGCTTGTTGCAGCTGATGTTCGATGAGACGGTCACCGTTCAGCGCTTCGGTGACATCAATCAACGCATCCTTGGAAGCTCGGAAGGAGCGGAAAACCTGACCTTCCCCTGCGGCGATGTACTGCCGATCTCGTCAAGCAAACGCTTCGGTCCTCATATCGCTAGGTCCGTTTCTAGAACACAGCTGACAGGTACCGCTGTTACCGGAGAGGGCGAGGACCGTCACGCGTCCATGCTGATCGTCTACAGCACCGAGCGAGTACAGGATGTGATCTCGACGTTTGGAGTCCATGTACTAGACCGGTTCAGCGATAACGATCTAACCAGCGGAAAAGTCAAAGCCCTTTGCGCCCGCAAAAAGGGCGATGCTCAAAAACAGATAGCAGGCCGTACCCTCTTGGACTACTGGCCGGCTTCGGGTGGCGACGAATCTCCCGGTGCCAAGCTTGTGAGATTCTGGGCGCTTCTGGTGGGGACGAAGCCTGCCGTAAACGCATCGTTTTCATCACGATTTGAGGAAATCCGCAGAGCGCTGTTTCTGGTACTGCGCGCTGCTAAGGCAGAGATTGTCGAGGGTTTGAAAACCGATCATCAGTTGATCAGAAAACTGCGTGATGCTGATTTAGATGTTTCAGCTTTCCGGCTACTGATTCGTGATCTGTGCATGAAAAACATGAGCGGTGAGGATGAAGCTACGTGTATCCGTATCGTGAATTTCTTATACGTGAGGATGCGCCCTTTGCTCCCAGAGCACATGTCGCCACAGATATTCGCCGCGCTCCCGGTTTTTGAGCGACCAGAGGCCAAGGCTATTCACGGAGCCCACCGGTCCATGTGCTCTATCGAAAAAAATGGTCGCAGCTTAGATATTCATATCGGTACCCTCGCCTCGATGAAAGGCGAAACTCATCTGGCAACCCTTGTCATGGAGTCTCTAGGCCATCCAAGTCGTCGCTTCGACCTACAGCTGGCATTACCCATCATTGCCGGGATTGGCACTCGCTCCGGGAAAATGCCTGAGACTCAGCTTTCTCAATTTCGAAACCTGTATGTCGGTATGTCGCGACCTACCAGCTTTCTATGCTTGGCAGTCAACGCAGAACGGGTCTCGGACGAGTGTAAAACGGCATTGGTCGATCAAGGGTGGACCATCACCCATTTGCTGTAGCAGGACAAGGAGCAGACTTCGAGAGCGAGGGCTTCCTGACAGGCTTTGAGTCATTAGCACTCACCGTCCAGAATTGATCGAGCCGTGTCGAGTACGACTGGCTCATCATCTCCCTCTGCATACCTCAGTCGGGAGCAACCGATACGCTGGCAGAGCGCATCCCTCTGCCCCAGCGCCGTTGGTGGTGTTCATTTCCTGCAAGAACTGATCGCAGGCAACCGTCTGCCTGGTCGCGAGCCGGTATTCTGCAAACTCGCCTGGTTGGCGTAGGTCGTTCAGCACGATCTCTGCCTTCCTGAGGGCACAAAAGCTAGTAATACTAACGGTGATCACCCGATTTGTTCACGGATGGGTATGTTCCAGCATGAACAGAATCTGAACAGGTCGGCTCGGTCTATCAGGCTGCGGGCGCGGGCGTGATAGCCTGCTGGCCTACAAAAAGCTCCCTGTAACCACGCAAAAAGTATTTGTTCGGCTCCTTCTTCTTGACGTCCTCCGAATGCTCTCGCGACAAGTTGGCCAGAAGGCCGCAGTTGATGAGAAACGCGTTTGCTCGGGGAATGCGCTTTTCGGGCACGCCTGTCTTTTCGCAGATCGTTTCGAACGACGCCATCGTGTATGGCGTTTTGTTATCCCGGGCGAAAGCAAAGTAGAGGAATAGTTTGAGCGCATCGAGTTCGCAAACCGACCGCTTCTGGAACAACTGGAAGGGCTCGATCAGCGTCTGTTTCAGCGGAATGTACAGTGCCCTAGCCGGCAGCTTGCACCAATTGCCGCTGAAGTCGTAGCCGGTAATCAGGTACCGGCATTTCCGGCCTTGTTTCTCACTCGTGATCCGGCCAGCCTTCACCAAACCCTCCAGACCTGCTGCAACCAGCTGCCGACTTAGATTGGTGATCCGCATCAGATCGCTGTACGTAATGTCTGCAACCAGCTTGCAGCCATCAGTCCGCCAGTCCTCCTCTGCGACAGTCATCAGTGCGATGTACAGCTGCAACGCTGCGATGGCTGAGGAACGCGACACATTGCTCGTGTTAGCCCACCCGAAGTCTCGCAGTCCCCCTGCCTTAATCCAAAGTGCTGGCATCTTCACCCAAGGGAGAATTCTCATTTGCCTAATCCTTGTTGCAAACCGATGACGATGATCGCAGCGAAGATTGCAAAAGACAGGACGAGCGGTACTAGTTTGTCTGCCTTAGACGGCGTTTTTCAAGGTGGTTGTCGCGTCAACCGTTCTGCTATGCCGCTTTTTGTTCGCTCTGTTGGTCCCGATCCGGATTCAGCAGCACCGTTCCTACC
>NZ_NKRF01000089.1:0-8413 GCF_003408955.1 Pseudomonas sp. GL93 | reverse complement strand
GGTTCCGTAAGAGAGGAGGTGTGAAAACCATCCAAGTGGGGGGCGGTGCCTTGCAGGATATGCGGGGGGGTCCCCCCATTAACTCGGGCGGCCCCCCGGCTTTGCCGGGCAAGCCAGCTCCCACATTGGTATTGTGGTGATTGTTATCGCTGTGTCCGCCAGGAGGAACCATGTCTACCGCTGTTCGCCTTGCCCAACCTTCAGATGCCGAAGGTATCAGCCACGTCATCCTGGCTGCGCTGCACAGCAGCAACGCACGTGATTACCCCACGGATGTGATTGCGCGGGTTGCCAGCAACTTCACCCCCGACGCTGTGCTGGCGTTGCTCCAGCGGCGGGTGGGGTTGGGGGCGACTCAGGATCAACTGATCGTCGCTACGGCCGCACTGGATGGCAATGTGGTGCGCTCTGTGTTCGTCAACCCGGCGTTGCAAGGGCAGGGGATTGGCCGATTGTTGATGATCGAGATCGAACTGCGCGCCCGTGAGGCCGGCGTGACGGTCTTGAGCGTGCCGTCCTCGCTCACGGCGCAAGCCTTCTACGCCAAGTTGGGTTTTCACAACGTGCGTGACGTGTACCACGGCAATGAGCGCACGTTGGTGATGGAAAAAGCGCTGTTGTCCCGCCACCCCATCGGGCCGTATCGCGACCGTCAACACCGTGCCCAGGTGATTGAGTTATGGCAGCAGGCGTTTGGCTATGACGCGGCGCATAACCTGCCGAGCCTGGCAATTGATAAGAAACTGGCGGTCAATGACGGGTTGTTCTTTGTCGCCACCGACAACAAAGCCGTGATCGGTACCATTCTCGCCGGCTATGACGGGCATCGTGGCTGGTTGTATTCGGTGGCGGTGCATACCGACTATCGGCGCCATGGCCTGGGATCGTCGTTGGTGCGCTATGCCGAACAGGCGCTGACGGCCTTGGGCTGCATGAAGATCAACCTGCAGATCACCGGCGGCAATGACGTGGTGGTTGGGTTTTATGAGGCGCTGGGATATGGCGTGGAGCCGAGGATCAGTATGGGCAAGAAGATTGCCGAGAATATTGCGCCACGCTCTTGAAGGTGCACAAACCAGTGTGGGAGCTGGCTTGCCTGCGATAGCGGTGGGTCTGTAGCCAATATCCTGACTGACAGACCGCTATCGCAGGCAAGCCAGCTCCCACAGGGTTTTGTGGTGTCGCTGGCTTTCGTGGCTGTCAGACCTTGACGATCCAACCTTCTGGCGCTTCCACGTCACCGGTCTGCACGCCGGTCAGCTCTTTGTAGAGCTTCTGGGTGATCGGGCCGACTTCGGTTTCGCTGTGGAACACGTGCAGCTTGCCGTTGTACTGGATGCCGCCGATCGGCGAGATCACTGCCGCGGTACCGCAGGCGCCGGCTTCCTTGAATTGGTCCAGCTTGTCGATGAACACTTCGCCTTCTACCACTTCCAGGCCCAGGCGGGTCTGGGCCAGTTCGATCAGCGACAGGCGGGTGATGCCTGGCAATACCGAAGGCGACTTCGGCGTGATGAACTGGTTGTCGTGGGTGATCCCGAAGAAGTTGGCCGAGCCGACTTCTTCGATTTTCGAATGGGTCATCGGGTCCAGGTAGATCGCGTCGGCGAAGCCGAATTTCTTCGCTTCCGAACCGGGCATCAGGCTGGCGGCGTAGTTGCCACCGACCTTGGCGGCACCGGTGCCTTGCGGTGCGGCGCGGTCGTAGCCGGAAATCTGGAAGTTGTGCGGCACCAGGCCGCCCTTGAAGTAGGCACCGACCGGGATGCAGAACACCGAGAAGATGAATTCCGGCGCGCTACGCACGCCGATGTTGTCACCGGTGCCGATCACGAACGGGCGCAGATACAGCGCGCCGCCACTGCCGTACGGCGGGATGAAGCGCTCGTTGGCCTTGACCACTTGTTTGCACGCGTCGATGAACGCGTCGGTCGGCACTTGTGGCATCAGCAGGCGGCCACAGCTGCGCTGCATGCGGGCGGCGTTTTGGTCCGGGCGGAACAGGTTGATCGAGCCGTCCTTGCAACGGTAGGCCTTCAGGCCCTCGAAGCATTGCTGGCCATAATGCAGGGCAGTGGAGCCCTCGCTGATGTGCAGCACATTGTCGTCGGTCAGGGTGCCAGCTTGCCATTCGCCGTTCTTCCAGACCTGGAGAAACCGCTTGTCGGTCTTGATGTAGTCAAAACCCAGCTTGTCCCAATTGATGCTCTCGTTACCCATGACACCCTCTATCTCTGGTCAAGTCGGATTTTTTTCTGGATGGGCGCAACAATACTGCATTCTTGGCCGGTGTGGGAGGAGGGCGGCGGACCATTAACCTCTGCATTGGCTAATCCACCGCTATCGCAGGCAAGCCAGCTCCCACACTTGGAACGCATTCCAATGTGGGAGCCGGGCTTGCCCGCGATGGCCTCGCCACGGTTTTACAGGTGCAACGCGTGGCCCAACGCCCGCAGCGCGGCTTCCTGCACCGCTTCACCCAGGGTCGGGTGGGCATGGATGGTGCCGGCCACGTCTTCCAGGCGCGCGCCCATTTCCAGGCTCAGGCCGAACGCGGTCGACAGCTCGGACACTCCGGCCCCCACGGCTTGCCAGCCAACAATCAAGTGATTGTCACGCCGCGCCACCACCCGCACGAAGCCCGCTTTGGACTCCAGCGTCATGGCCCGACCATTGGCAGCGAACGGGAAGCTCGACACGATGCAATCCAGGCCAGCCGCCTTGGCCTCGTCCGGGGTCTTGCCGACCACCACCAGTTCCGGGTCGGTAAAGCACACCGCGGGTATCGCCGCCGGGTTAAATTCGCGGGCTTTACCGCTGATCAGTTCGGCAACCATTTCGCCCTGGGCCATGGCCCGGTGCGCCAGCATCGGTTCGCCGCTGAGGTCGCCGATGGCATACACATTGCGCATGCTGGTCTGGCAGCGGCTGTCGATCTTGATCGCCGTGCCGTTCATGTCCAGGTTCAAGGCTTCGAGGTTCCAGCCCTGGGTATTGGGTTTGCGCCCCACGGCCACCAGCACTTGGTCGGTGTCCAGCGCCAGGGTGTCGCCGTTGGGGGCGCGGACCTGGAGTTTGTTGTCGGTAAAACCGGTGACACTGTGCTCGAGGTACAGCTTCACCCCCAATTTCTTCAGGGATTCAGCCACTGGCAGGGTCAGCTCGGCGTCGTAGGCAGGCAGGATATGCGCCTGGGCTTCGACCACACTGACTTCGGCGCCGAGCTTGCGGTAGGCAATGCCCAGCTCCAGGCCGATATAACCACCCCCCACCACGATCAGGCGTTTGGGCACGCGGGTCGGCGCCAGGGCTTCGGTGGAGGAGATGATCGGCCCGCCAATCGGCAGCATCGGCAGGTTGACGCTTTTCGAGCCGGTAGCCAGCAGCAGGTGTTCGCACTGGATGCGTTGGTCGCCCACATCGACAGTCTTGCCGTCGACGACCTTCGCCCAACCATGGATCACTTGCACCTTGTGTTTCTTCAGCAGCGCGGCGACGCCGGTGGTCAGACGGTCGACGATACCGTCTTTCCATTCCACGCTCTTGCGGATGTCCAGGGTCGGCACATCCACTTCAATGCCCAGTTGCGAGCCCTGGCTATGGTGCACGGTTTGCTGGAACTGCTCAGCCACATGGATCAGCGCCTTGGAGGGAATGCAGCCGATGTTCAGGCAGGTGCCGCCCAGTGCCTGGCCTTCCACCAGGATGGTCGGGATGCCCAGTTGGCCAGCGCGAATCGCCGCCACATAACCGCCGGGGCCGCCGCCGATAATCAGCAGCGTGGTGTGCAATGTCTGAGTCATGCCCTTACTCCAGAAACAGGCTGGCGGGTTGTTCGAGCAGGCCGCGAATGGCCTGGATGAATTGCGCCGCGTCCATGCCATCGACCACGCGGTGATCGAAGGAGCTGGAGAGGTTCATCATCTTGCGCACCACAATCTGGCCCTTGATCACCATCGGCCGCTCAACGATGCGGTTGACGCCGACGATGGCCACTTCCGGCAGGTTCAGCACTGGCGTGCTGACAATACCGCCCAAGGCGCCGAGGCTGGTCAGGGTAATGGTCGAACCGGACAGCTCTTCACGGCTGGCCTTGCCTGTACGTGCGGCGTTGGCCAAACGCGCGATTTCTTCGGCAGTGCCCCACAGGCTGCGAGCTTCGGCGTGGCGCACCACCGGCACCATCAGGCCCACGTCGCTCTGGGTGGCGACGCCCACATGCACGGCGCCAAGGCGAGTGATGACCTGGGCTTCGTCGTCGTAACGCGCATTGATCTGCGGGAAGTCGCGCAAGGCTACAACCATGGCCCGCACGATAAACGGCAGCAAGGTCAGCTTGCCACGTGTCGCGCCGTGCTTTTCGTTGAGGTGCACGCGCAACTCGTCGAGGGCGGTGACGTCGATCTCTTCCACGTAGCTGAAATGCGCGGCGCGGCGAGTGGCGTCCTGCATGCGCTGGGCGATCTTGCGGCGCATGCCGATCACCGGGATCTGGTGTTCATCAGTGCGCTCGGCATACGGGTTGGCGGCGCTGGCGCCCGTTGCCGGGCCCTGGCGCAAGTAAGCCTCCAGGTCTTCATGCAGAATCCGCCCCGCAGGCCCTGTGCCCTGGACCAGGCGCAGTTGAATCCCGGCATCCAGCGCGTGTTTGCGCACGGCAGGCGAGGCCAATGGGCGTTCGCTGGCTTCACGGGCCACGGGCGCTTGCGGTGCTTTCACTGCTGCAGCGGGTTTGCTTTCTACCGGTGCCTGTACCGGTTTGGCTTCGGCCACAGGCGGCGCGGCCTTCGCCGGCTCGGCAACCACCGGTACATCCTTGGTATTGCCTGCGCCTTCTACTTCAATGCTGATCAAAATACTGCCTACTGCCATGACCTCACCTGGCTCACCGCCCAGGGAAATCACCTTGCCGTGGACCGGCGAGGGAATATCCACCATCGCCTTGTCGGTCATCACATCCGCCAGCACCTGGTCTTCAACCACCAGGTCGCCGACCTTTACATGCCATACCGACAATTCAACTTCCGCGATGCCTTCGCCAATGTCCGGCATCTTGATAACGTGCGTGCCCATTCAGACCTCCATGACCCGTTTCAACGCCGCACCCACTCGGGACGGCCCTGGGAAATACGCCCACTCCTGCGCGTGCGGGTAGGGGGTGTCCCAACCGGTGACGCGCTCGATCGGCGCTTCCAGGTGGTGGAAGCAGTGCTCTTGCACCAGCGATACCAGTTCGGCGCCAAAGCCGCAGGTGCGCGTGGCTTCATGCACCACCACGCAACGGCCGGTCTTTTTCACCGACTTGACGATGGTCTCCAGGTCCAGCGGCCACAGGCTGCGAAGGTCGATGACCTCGGCGTCGATGCCGGTTTCTTCGGCGGCAACTTGCGACACATACACGGTGGTGCCATAGGTCAGCACCGTCACGGCCGAACCTGGGCGCACGATGGCGGCCACGTCCAGGGGCACGGTGTAGTAACCGTCCGGAACCTGCGCTTGCGGGTGTTTGGACCACGGCGTTACCGGGCGGTCGTGGTGGCCGTCGAACGGGCCGTTATACAGGCGCTTGGGTTCGAGGAAGATCACCGGGTCATCGTTTTCGATGGAGGCGATCAGCAGCCCCTTGGCGTCATAGGGGTTGGACGGCATCACCGTGCGCAGGCCGCACACTTGCGTGAATACCGCTTCGATACTCTGGCTGTGGGTCTGGCCGCCATAGATGCCGCCGCCGCAGGGCATGCGCATGGTCAAGGGCGCAGTGAACTGGCCCGCCGAGCGATAACGCAGGCGCGCCGCCTCGGAAATGATCTGGTCGGTGGCGGGGTAGACGTAGTCGGCGAACTGGATTTCGGCCACCGGGCGCAAACCATAGGCGCCCATGCCCACGGCCACGCCGACGATGCCGCTTTCCGAGATGGGGGCGTCGAACACCCGCGAGCTGCCGTACTTGGTCTGCAAGCCTTCGGTGCAACGGAACACGCCGCCGAAGTACCCGACGTCCTGGCCGAACACCACCACGTTGTCGTCACGCTCAAGCATCACATCCATGGCCGAGCGCAGGGCCTGGATCATGGTCATGGTGGTGGTGGTCATGGCGGTTTCCAGTTCGATACTGTTGTTGTGGTCGTTCATGTCACACCCCCAGCTCTTGACGCTGGCGCTTCAAGTGCTCCGGCATCTCTTTATAGACATCCTCGAACATGGTCGCGGCGCTTGGAATCTGGCCACCGGCCAGGGTGCCGTACTGTTCGGCTTCCTTCTGCGCCTTGACCACTTCGGCTTCAAGCTCGGCACTGACCGCCGCGTGTTCCTCTTCGGACCACTGGCCAATCTTGATCAGGTGCTGCTTGAGGCGGGCAATCGGGTCGCCCAGGGGGAAGTGGCTCCAGTCGTCGGCGGGACGGTACTTGGACGGGTCATCGGAGGTGGAGTGCGGGCCGGCGCGGTAGGTGACCCACTCGATCAGGGTTGGCCCCAGGTTGCGGCGCGCACGCTCGGCAGCCCAGGCCGAGGCGGCGTACACGGCGATAAAGTCGTTGCCGTCCACGCGCAGGGAGGCGATACCGCAACCGACGCCGCGTCCGGCGAAGGTGGTGGCTTCACCGCCAGCGATGGCCTGGAAGGTGGAAATCGCCCACTGGTTGTTGACCACGTTGAGGATCACTGGCGCGCGGTACACGTGGGCGAAGGTGAGGGCGGTGTGGAAGTCCGATTCAGCAGTGGCGCCGTCGCCGATCCAGGCCGATGCGATCTTGGTATCGCCCTTGATCGCCGAGGCCATGCCCCAGCCCACGCCCTGGACGAATTGAGTGGCGAGGTTGCCGGAAATGGTAAAGAAGCCCGCCTCCTTGACCGAATACATGATCGGCAACTGGCGGCCCTTGAGCGGGTCGCGCTCGTTGGACAGCAGTTGGCAGATCAGGTCCACCAGCGGCACGTCACGGGCCATCAGGATGCTTTGCTGGCGATAGGTGGGGAAGCACATGTCGTCGATATTCAAGGCCAGGGCCTGGGCGCTGCCGATGGCTTCTTCGCCAAGGCTTTGCATGTAGAACGACATTTTTTTCTGACGCTGGGCGACCACCATGCGGTTGTCGAAGATGCGCGTCTTGAGCATGGCGCGCATGCCGCGGCGCATGATCTCGGTGGAGACACCCTCGGCCCACGGGCCCAGGGCCTGGCCCTGGTCGTCGAGCACGCGGATCAGGCCCTTGGCCAGGTCGGCGGTGTCGGCCGGTTCTACGTCGATGGCGGGTTTGCGTACCAGACCGGCGTCGGTCAAACGCAGGTAGGTGAAGTCGGTCTTGCAGCCTGGGCGGCCCGAGGGTTCGGGAACGTGCAGGCGCAGCGGTGCATACGGCTGGGTCATGGCTTTCTACGCTCTATCTTGTGAATTTCTTGTAGTGGGCGCGCTAGCTGACAGTCAGTCTTCGGGTAGAAGAAATCTTGTCCTACAACAATCATAGGCGTGGCGTAGAAGAATATTTATCTCTGTTTCATTGCGTCGCCGGCTATTTGCGGATAAAAAAACTGCATAAACATAATAAACAGGTGATTTTGTCTCATGCGCAAACTGGACCGTACCGATATCGGCATTCTCAACGCCCTGCAGGAGAATGCCCGCATCACCAACGCCGACCTGGCCCGCTCGGTTAATCTGTCGCCCACGCCGTGTTTCAACCGGGTCAAGGCGATGGAAGAACTGGGGTTGATTCGGGAGCAGGTCACGCTGCTGGACGCTGATTTGCTGGGGCTGCACGTCAATGTGTTCATCCATGTGAGCCTGGAAAAACAGAACGAGCTGGCGCTGCAGCAATTCGAAGGAGCGATCTCGGATCGGCCTGAGGTGATGGAGTGCTACTTGATGGCCGGTGACCCGGACTATTTGATCCGCGTGCTGGTGCCCACGATCCAGTCCCTGGAGCGTTTCATGATGGACTTTTTGACCAAGGTGCCTGGGGTGGCGAACATTCGCTCCAGCTTTGCCTTGAAGCAAGTGCGCTACAAGACGGCGCTGCCGCTGCCGGCCAATGGCATCAGCCTCGGTTCCTGATTCCACACAGGACCAAATGTGGGAGCTGGCTTGTCGGGTCGCCGCATCGCTGCGATGACGGCCTGCCAGACTACCCATATCTACCTGACGCCCCGCGATCAAACTGTGGGAGCTGGCTTGCCTGCGAAGACGGTCTGCCAGCCGACACCTATCTACCTGACGCCCCGCGATCAAATTGTGGGAGCTGGCTTGCCTGCGAAGGCGGCCTGACAGTCAACACAGTTGGACCGTGTACATATCCATTCCTGCGGTAACGGCCACTTAGGGTTCCGCTTTTACAGCCATCCCTTTCAAGGTCTTTTCGTTTTGGCTGCCTTGATTACCCTGTCCGTTGAAACATGAGCTTTCTCCGCTGTGCCT
>NZ_NKRF01000104.1:0-8577 GCF_003408955.1 Pseudomonas sp. GL93 | reverse complement strand
AAAAGGCTCTTGCCCCCCCACTCGGCACCTCGCCTAGGCTCGGTGTGCCCGTAATCCGCCAGTGATTTGGGGGGCCGCCGCCACGCGCCATCCATGGCGCGGGGCGGCTAAACCGGCATCCCTGCCGGTTTACCCCCCAAATCCCTGTCGAATTCCGGCCAGCGTGGTTTGACGGGGCGCTTAAGATCAAGATCAAAAGCAGATCAAGAGCAAGATCAAGAGCGACTCGCTTCGCATCGTGGTTACCGTCGGCGGCTACAACCTACGAAGTTGTGTAGATACCTATGGCTATCGCAGGCAAGCCAGCTCCCACATTTGGAATGCGGCGCGTCAGGTGTATATGGGGCGCTGTCAGGCCGTCGCGGGAGCAAGCTCCCTCGCCACAGGGTTGCGCGTCAGTGCAGCGCTCGGCGCTCATCGCTTTTCGAAGCCACGTTTAATAGGGATATTAAAAATGGAACGGGAACTGATCGACGAAGTTGAAGAACTGATCAAAAAGACTAACGATGCCGAGCGCATGTTCACTCGATACGCCACCAAGTGCTACACATCAGCCTTGCAAAAATAGGCCAAGGAGATCAGCGAAACCTCCTATACCTATCTGCTGGCCGAGCTGGCCGAAAGTTCGCTGAGCTCGGAAATTCTCGGCCGTCCAGGCGCCAATATCAGCCTGGTCAGGATCGAGATAGAGGAGGTCATGCTCGAAGCCGATGTCATCAAGAAATTGAAGCGGGCCGAAACCCATTACTTGGAAACCCTGGAATCGGTGCGCAAGTTCGAAGACCTTAAACGCATTCGAAAAAATGCAGGACACGTCCGATATCGTCCGCTCGATAAAACTCGGCGTGTCACGTTTCAATATCCTGTTTGTCATCCTGCTGATCGGCGGGTTGACCTGGGCGGCGATCAATCTGCCTAAAGAGGCCTTGGCGTTGATTTCCGCTGCGATCGGCGGCGCCATCACCCACTTGCTGTCCGAGCGCCAGGCCGTCCTCGCGCTGAAAAAAGAGGGCGATAACACCTGCCCCAGGGCCAACAATAACAGTCAGGAATGACGCGGGCTCACAACGGCGTCAACACATTCATCACCGTGTCCAGCGCCACCCGGGTGTCATCCAGTTGCACCAGCGACGCATGCCGCGCACCCAGGGCGTCACGGTTCTGGATCGCCGTGAGGATCGCCTTGTGCCGAGGCAGACTCAGGCCCTGGATGTCCGGGCGGCGGTTGGTGATGTTGATCGACTCGCGCAACGGCAGCGAGAGCATGTTGCACATATAGGCGAGCAGGTCGTTGCGGGTAGCGTCGGCAATTGCGCGGTGGAAGTCCAGGTCGGCCTGTAACAGGTCCTCGTGGGTCTTGGCGGTTTCCATGCCCAGGTAGGCGTGTTCGATGGTGGCGATGTCTTCATCGGTGGCGGTGGTCGCGGCCATGGCGGCGATTTCCGGTTCGAGGATGCGGCGCACCCCGGCCAGGGTGTTGAAGAACTCGCTGTGGGGCGTGGACTGCATCAACCAGGACAGCACGTCCGGGTCGAGCAGGTGCCATTTCAAGCGTGGCCGTACCACCGCGCCCACCCGTGGCTTGGAGTACACCAGGCCCTTGGCGCTGAGCACCCGCGTGGCTTCGCGCAATACCGAGCGGCTGACCTGGTATTCCTCGCACAGCGTGGCTTCCATGGGCAAACGTTCTTCAGGCTTGAAGCGGCCGGAAACGATGTGCATGCCCAAGTCCTGAACGATCTGGGCATGCTGGCTCTTGCGCGGCTTGGGCGGCTGGTGATCCATAACGACGGGGAGGCTCTGGCTTAGATTCGCCGCATCATAGCATCCCAATTAGTGGGAATGCCGTGGGACTTCTGCCCCGCGACAGCCCACCAGGAAGTCAAAGTCACAGCCTTGGTCGGCCTGCAGCACATGGTCGATGTACAGCTGGCGATAACCGCCGACGATGAGGTTTTGCGCGGGCGGCAGGTCGGCCATGCGCGCTGCCAGCTCGGCGTCTGGAATGTCCAGGTGCAGGCGGCCATTGGCGCAATCGAGTTCGATCCAGTCACCTTCCTTCACTGTCGCCAACGGCCCGCCGGCAGCGGCTTCCGGGGCCACGTGCAACACTACGGTGCCGTAGGCAGTGCCGCTCATGCGTGCGTCGGAAATGCGCACCATGTCCGTCACGCCCTGGGCCAGCAGCTTGGCGGGCAGGCCCATGTTGCCGACTTCGGCCATGCCGGGGTAACCCTTGGGGCCGCAGTTTTTCATGACCAGGATCGAGTTGGCATCCACGTCCAGCTCCGGGTCGTTGATGCGAGCCTTGTACATGTCGAAGTTCTCGAACACCACGGCGCGGCCACGGTGCTGCATCAGTTCGGGGCTCGCAGCCGAAGGCTTGAGCACCGCACCCAGAGGCGCGAGGTTGCCACGCAGTACGCAGATGCCGCCGTCGGCGCGGATCGGGTTGTCCAGGGTGCGGATCACTTCGTCCTGGCCGTAGATCGGTGAGTCCTGGGTGTTCTCGCCCAGGGACTTGCCGTTGACCGTCAAGGCATTGGGGTGCGGGATCAGGTTGGCTTCACCCAGGCGGCGCAGCACGGCGGGCAGGCCACCGGCATAGTAGAACTCTTCCATCAGAAAGCGCCCGGAGGGCTGCAGGTCGACGATGGTCGGCATGCCGCGCCCGATGCGGGTCCAGTCATCCAGGTCGAGTTCGACGCCGATGCGCCCGGCGATGGCTTTCAGGTGGATCACCGCGTTGGTCGAGCCGCCGATGGCCGCGTTCACGCGGATAGCGTTTTCGAACGCCTCCTTGGTGAGGATCTTCGACAGCTTCAAGTCTTCACGCACCATCTCCACGGCGCGCATGCCCGACATGTGCGCCAATACATAGCGGCGTGCATCCACTGCCGGAATCGCCGCGTTGTGGGGCAGGGAAGTGCCCAGCGCCTCGGCCATGCAGGCCATGGTGGAGGCCGTGCCCATGGTGTTGCAGGTGCCCGCCGAGCGCGACATGCCGCCCTCGGCCGCGAGGAAATCATCCAGGGTGATGGTGCCAGCCTTGACCTGTTCGCTGAGCTGCCACACCACCGTGCCCGAACCGATGTCCTGGCCCTTGTGCTTGCCGTTGAGCATCGGCCCGCCGGTGACCACGATGGCCGGCACATCACAACTGGCCGCGCCCATCAGCAGCGCCGGGGTGGTCTTGTCGCACCCGGTGAGCAGTACCACGCCATCAATCGGGTTACCGCGAATCGCTTCTTCCACATCCATGCTCGCCAGGTTGCGAGTGAGCATGGCGGTAGGGCGCAGGTTGGATTCGCCATTGGAAAACACCGGGAACTCCACCGGGAAGCCTCCGGCCTCGATCACGCCACGCTTGACGTGCTCGGCGATCTGGCGGAAATGCGCGTTGCACGGCGTCAGCTCCGACCAGGTGTTGCAGATGCCGATGATCGGCTTGCCATGGAACTGATGGTCGGCAATGCCTTGGTTCTTCATCCAACTGCGGTACATGAAACCGTTCTTGTCGGCGGTACCAAACCACTGGGCAGAGCGTAGGCCGGGCTTTTTGTCAGGCATGATCGATTCTCTTATTGTATGACTATATGTTCTATGCGTGCTTAAACATAAGCGCAAAATCGCCGCTTTGGAAGTGTTGTTTTGCAAATAGTCATACTATATAGTCGGTCTCAACTGAGGTATGGCCCTGGCGGATTTCGTCAGAGGCGTCCCCCGAGCTTCTATAAAAACAACAATCGGAGATCGACCCCATGAGCCAGGAACTGCGGCTTATTCGGCGCATCACGCTGAAACTGATTCCCTTCCTGATCCTGCTGTACCTGATCGCCTACGTGGACCGTTCCGCCGTAGGGTTCGCCAAGCTGCACATGGGCGCTGACGTGGGCATCGGCGACGCCGCCTATGGCCTCGGTGCCGGGTTGTTTTTCATTGGCTATTTCCTCTTCGAGATTCCCAGCAACCTGATGCTCGACCGCTTCGGCGCACGGCGCTGGTTTGCACGCATCATGATCACCTGGGGCGCCATCACCATCGGCATGGCGTTCGTGCAGGGGCCGCACAGCTTCTATGTGATGCGCTTTCTGCTGGGCGCGGCAGAGGCGGGGTTCTTTCCGGGCGTGCTGTACTACATCACCCAGTGGTTCCCGGTGCGCCATCGCGGCAAGATCCTCGGGCTGTTTATCCTCTCCCAACCTATTGCAATGATGATTACCGGCCCGGTGTCCGGCGGTTTGCTCGGCATGGACGGCATCCTCGGCCTGCATGGCTGGCAGTGGCTGTTTATCGTGATCGGCACCCCGGCGATCCTGCTGACCTGGCCGGTGCTGCGTTACCTGCCGGACGGCCCCCAAAAGGTCAACTGGATGAGCGAGGAAGAAAAAGCCTGGCTCACCGGCGAGCTGCACAAAGACCTGCAGGCCTACGGCCAGACGCGCCACGGCAACCCCTTGCATGCGCTCAAGGACAAGCGCGTGTTGCTGCTGGCGCTGTTCTACCTGCCGGTGACCCTGAGCATCTACGGCCTCGGCCTGTGGTTGCCGACCCTGATCAAGCAGTTTGGCGGCAGCGACCTCACCACCGGCTTCATCTCCGCCGTGCCCTACATCTTCGGCATCATCGGCCTGTTGATTATCCCGCGCAGTTCCGACCGTTTGAACGACCGTTACGGCCATCTCGCCGTGCTCTATGTATTGGGCGCCATCGGCCTGTTCTGCAGCGCCTGGCTTACCGTGCCAGTGCTGCAAATGGCCGCGCTGTGCCTGGCGGCGTTTGCAATGTTTTCCTGCACCGCCGTGTTCTGGACCCTGCCGGGGCGCTTCTTTGCCGGCGCCAGTGCGGCGGCCGGTATTGCCTTGATCAACTCGGTGGGCAACCTCGGCGGTTATATCGGCCCGTTCGTGATCGGTGCGCTCAAGGAGTACACCGGCAACCTGGCCTCAGGCTTGTATTTCTTATCCGGTGTGATGGTGTTCGGGTTGCTGCTGACCCTCGTGGTCTACCGCTTGCTGGAACGCAAGCACGTGCTGCCCGTCGACCAATTCGCCGCCAGCGCCCGTGGCGCCACACGCACTTAAATCCAGGAGAAACTGCATGCGTTTAGTTCAGTTCGAGTTGAGCAACGGTGAGCGCCGCGTCGGCGTGGTAGAAGGCAACCAGGTGCGCGAAGTGCGCGGCGCCCACAGCGTGCGTGAACTGGCGCTGGCCGCCATCGATGCCGGCGGCAAGTTGCAGCAACAGGTAGAGGCTCTCGGCCTGGGCGCCAGCCATGACTATGCCGCCTTGTTGGCGGAACACAAAATCCTGCCGCCGCTTGACCACCCGGACCCGGCCCACATGCTGATCAGCGGCACCGGCCTCACCCACCTGGGCAGTGCCTCGGCCCGCGACAAGATGCACCAGCAGGCCGGCGACGACAGCGCGATGACCGACACCATGCGCATCTTCAAATGGGGCGTGGAGGGCGGCAAACCAGGCGCCGGCCAGGCCGGTGTGCAACCAGAGTGGTTCTACAAAGGCGATGGCAGCATCGTCGTGCGCCCGGGCCAGGCCTTCCCGGTGCCGCCGTTTGCCGAAGACGCTGGCGAAGAGCCGGAAATCGGCGGCCTCTATGTGATCGGGCATGACCGCAAACCCTATCGCTTGGGTTTTGCGGTGGGCAACGAGTTCTCCGACCATGTGATGGAGCGCAAGAACTACCTGTACCTGGCCCATTCCAAGCTGCGCAGTTGCAGCTATGGCCCGGAGCTGCGCGTGGGCGAACTGCCCGAGCATCTGGCGGGCACCAGCCGCATCCTGCGCAATGGCGAAGTCATCTGGCAGAACGAATTCCTCAGCGGCGAGGCCAATATGTGCCATAGCCTGGAAAACCTCGAATACCACCACTTCAAATACAGCCAATTCCTCAAGCCGGGCGATGTGCACATTCACTTCTTCGGCACCGCCACCTTGTCATTCGCCGACGGTATACGTACCCAGCCGGGCGATGTGTTCGAGATCAGCCAGGCTGAATTCGGCGCGCCGTTGATCAACGGTATCGGCAGCAGCGATGCGGCATTTGAACCCGGCCAAGTCACCCCCCTTTAAGGAGATCAACATGACCCCGTTCCTCGGCCACAACTACATCGGCGGCCAGCGCAGCGCCAATGGCAGCATCAAGCTGCAAAGCATCGACGCTACTACCGGCGAAGCCTTGCCCCAGGATTTCTACCAGGCCACCGCCCAGGAAGTGGACGCCGCCGCCCAGGCCGCGGCCCAGGCGTACCCGGCCTATCGCGCCTTGAGCGCCGCACGGCGTGCGCAGTTTCTGGATGCGGTGGCCGATGAGCTGGACGCCTTGGGCGATGACTTCGTCGAACTGGTCTGCCGCGAAACCGCATTGCCGGCCGCACGCATCAAAGGCGAACGCGGGCGCACCAGCGGCCAGATGCGTTTGTTCGCCACGGTGCTGCGCCGCGGTGACTTCTACGGGGCGCGTATCGATAAGGCCCTGCCAGAGCGCCAGCCGCTGCCGCGCCCGGACCTGCGCCAATACCGCATCGGCCTCGGCCCGGTGGCGGTGTTTGGCGCCAGCAACTTCCCCCTGGCGTTTTCCACCGCCGGTGGCGACACCGCTGCCGCGCTGGCCGCCGGTTGCCCGGTGGTGTTCAAGGCCCACAGCGGGCACATGGCGACCGCCGAGCGCGTGGCCGATGCGATCATTCGTGCCGCCGAGGCCACCGAGATGCCGGCGGGCGTGTTCAATATGATCTTTGGCGGCGGCGTCGGTGAGGCGCTGGTCAAACACCCGGCGATCCAGGCGGTGGGCTTTACCGGCTCACTCAAAGGCGGCCGCGCCCTGTGCGACATGGCCGCGGCGCGCCCGCAACCGATCCCGGTATTTGCCGAGATGTCGAGCATCAACCCGGTGATCGTGCTGCCCCAGGCGCTGCACGCCCGCGCCGAAAGCATCGCCCGCGACCTGACCGCCTCGGTGGTACAAGGCTGCGGCCAGTTCTGCACCAACCCAGGCCTGGTGATCGGTATCGCCTCGCCTGCGTTCACCGCGTTCACACAACAAGTGGCGCAATTGATCGGCGAGCAACCGGCGCAAACCATGCTTAATGCCGGCACCCTGGGCAGCTACGGCAAGGGCCTGGAAAAACTCCGGTCTCACCCGGGCATCCAGCATCTGGCGGGCAGCGCGCAATCGGGCAATCAGGCGCAACCGCAACTGTTCAAGGCGGATGTATGTCTGTTGATTGACGGCGACGAAGTGCTGCAGGAAGAAGTGTTTGGCCCCACCACGGTGTTCGTCGAAGTGGCTGATCAGGCGCAGCTCAGCGCCGCCCTGCAGGGGCTGCACGGGCAATTGACCGCCACGCTCATCGGCGAACCGGCCGACCTGCAACAGTTCACCGAACTCACGCCGCTGCTGGAACAGAAAGTCGGGCGCATCCTGCTCAACGGTTACCCCACTGGCGTGGAGGTGTGCGATTCCATGGTTCACGGCGGGCCGTACCCGGCGACTTCCGACGCCCGTGGCACCTCGGTCGGCACTTTGGCTATCGACCGTTTCCTGCGCCCGGTGTGCTTCCAGAACTACCCTGATAGCCTGCTGCCCGACGCGTTGAAAAACGCCAACCCCTTGCGTATTCAGCGCCTGGTAAATGGCACGCCATCGCGCGAATCGCTGTAACCGATCAGGAGGCTTCATGTCGTTGAGCGCAGTCACCCCGCACCGTGCCCGGTTGGGCGAAGGGCCGTTCTGGGATGTACCGACCCAGGCCCTGTATTGGGTGGATATCGCCGCGCGCCAGGCGCTGCGCCTGCTGGGCGGGCAGTTGCAGGTGTGGCAGTTGCCCGAGCACGTCTCGGCGTTCATCCCCTGTGAACGCGGCGATGCGCTGGTGACCTTGAGCAGCGGCGTGTATCGCCTGGACATGGCCACCGAAGCCTTGACCCTGCTGTGCGTAGCCGACCCGCAAGCGGGCAACCGCGGCAATGAAGCACGTTGCGATGCCCTGGGCCGGCTGTGGTTGGGCACCATGCAGAACAACATCGGCGAGCAGGGCGAAGACCTGCCGATTACCCGGCGCTCCGGTGGTTTGTTTCGCATCGATGCCGATGCGCGGGTCACGCCGTTGCTGACAGGGCTGGGCATTCCCAACACCCTGCTTTGGAACGAGGAGGGCAGCCAGGTGCACTTTGGCGACAGCCTGGACGGTACGCTTTACCAGCATTCAATCCTGGCCGACGGTCAACTTGACGCCGCCCAGGCCTGGTTCGGGCCGCACACACGCGGCGGGCCGGATGGCTCGGCCATGGACGCCGACGGCTACATCTGGAACGCGCGCTGGGACGGCAGTTGCCTGCTGCGGCTGACGCCCGCAGGTGAGGTGGATCGCATTATCGAACTGCCGGTCAGCCGTCCCACCAGTTGCGTGTTCGGTGGGCCCGAGCTCACCACGCTGTACATCACCAGCGCGGCGAGCCCATTGGATCACCCCCTTGATGGTGCGGTATTGGCCATTGAAGTCGACGTGCCAGGCAAGCCCTGTCACCGCTTTGCCGGATAAACCAAACGCGCTG
>NZ_NKRF01000072.1:0-8618 GCF_003408955.1 Pseudomonas sp. GL93 | reverse complement strand
GGGAACAAAGTGTGGGAGCTGGCTTGCCTGCGATAGCGGCAGAACAGTCAATGTATGTGTTGCCTGACACACCGCTATCGCAGGCAAGCCAGCTCCCACCCTGAAGTCAGGCCTGCGTTCGGCCAGGCCGAACGCAGGTATCTAAAATTCGAAATTCACGACACGCGTTACATCAGGCACCTTGCCTTAAACACAACAATAAGAAGGTGATTCCCATGCTCAAGCTTTCCCGGGCGCTGCTGTGCGCCGCCACCTTGTTTACCGCAGGCCTGGCCCAGGCGGCAGACCCGATTGTGATCAAGTTCGCCCACGTGGTGGCCGAAAACACCCCTAAAGGCCAGGGCGCGCTGCTGTTCAAAAAACTTGCTGAAGAGCGCCTGCCCGGCAAGGTCAAGGTTGAGGTGTACCCGAACTCGTCGCTGTTTGGCGATGGCAAGGAAATGGAAGCGTTATTGCTGGGCGACGTGCAAATGCTCGCGCCGTCCCTGGCCAAGTTCGAGCACTACACCAAACAAGTGCAGATCTACGACCTGCCGTTCCTGTTCAACGACCTGGCCGCCGTCGACCGTTTCCAGGCCGCCCAAGGCAAGCAACTGCTGACCTCGATGCAGGATAAAAACATCCTCGGCCTGGCCTATTGGCACAACGGCCTCAAGCAACTCTCCGCCAACAAGGCCCTGCATGAACCCAAGGACGCCCGTGGCCTGAAGTTCCGCGTGCAGGCCTCCAGCGTGCTCGAAGAACAGTTCAAGGCGATTCGCGCCAACCCGCGCAAGATGAGCTTTGCCGAGGTTTACCAGGGGCTGCAGACCGGCACCGTGAATGGCACCGAGAACACCTGGTCGAACTATGAAAGCCAGAAGGTCAACGAAGTGCAAAAGTACTTCACCGAGTCCAACCATGGCCTGATCGACTACATGGTGATCACCAACGCGAAGTTCTGGAATGGCCTGGCGCCGGATGTGCGCAGCACCCTGGAACAGATCATGGCCGAGGTCACCGTGGAGGTGAACAAGCAGGCCGAAGCGCTGAACCAGTCGGCCAAGCAGAAGATCGTCGACGCCAAGACCAGCGAAATCATCGAACTGACCCCCGAGCAACGTGCATTGTGGCGCGAAGCCATGCGCCCGGTGTGGCAGAAGTTCGAAGGCGAGATTGGGGCTGACCTGATCAAGGCGGCGGACGCTTCCAACCAGTAATCCCAGGGCATACCGAGATCCAATGTGGGAGCGGGCTTGCTCGCGAAAGCGGTGGGTCAGTCACCAGTGTTATCAACTGACAGACTGTATTCGCGAGCAAGCCCGCTCCCACATTTCGAACCGGTTTTCACCCTGAGCCTTGCATAACCCATCTCTTTTTCGCGAGGTTTTGCCATGCAAACGCTAAGGCGCGTCTGGGAGCACCTGGAGGAAGGCTTTATCGCTTTCCTGCTGGCCGCCATGACCCTGGTGACATTCGTCTACGTCATGCTCAACAACGTCTACACCCTGTTCTTTGCCCTGGCCGACAAATGGGCCTGGAGCAGCGCCTTCTTCAATGCCCTGGGCGACGGCACCATGGCCTGGGCCCAAGAGATGACCTGGAGCGTGGCGCTGACCAAGGCCATGTTCGGCTGGTTGATTTTCTTCGGCATTTCCTACGGCGTGCGCACCGCTGGACACCTCGGCGTGGACGCGCTGGTGCGGCTCACCCGGCGCCCGGTGCAGCGCTTGCTCGGCATGCTCGCCTGCCTGTGCTGCCTGGCCTATGCCGGGCTGTTCATGGTGGCCAGCTACAAGTGGGTGAGTGCGGTGATGACCGCGCATATCGGCGCCGAAGACCTCGACCAGTTCGGCATCGATGTCGGCGACATCGTGGTGATCGTGCCCATTGGCTTTGCCTTGGTCTTGATCCGCTACCTGGAAATTTTCTACCGCATCTTTACCCACCGCCAGGTCGGGTTGGGGTTGGCCGACGAGGCCGGTGAGGCCAGCAAGTTGGCCGGCAGCCATGAGGAGCGTCACTGATGGCCGTGCTCTGTCTGTTTCTGCTGTTGTTCGTGTTCATGTTCCTGGGCGTGCCGATTGCGATTGCCCTGGGGCTGTCCGGTGCGGTGTCGATCCTGATGTTCAGCCAGGACTCAGTGAGTTCCCTGGCGATCAAGCTGTTTGAAACCAGCGACGCCTATACCTTCCTGGCGATTCCGTTTTTCCTGTTGTCCGGTGCCTTCATGACCACCGGCGGCGTGGCCCAGCGGCTGATCGACTTTGCCAACGCCTGTGTCGGGCATATCCGTGGTGGCCTGGCGATTGCGGCGGTACTGGCGTGCATGCTGTTTGCGGCGCTGTCCGGCTCGTCACCGGCCACGGTGGCAGCAGTGGGTTCGATTGCCGTAGCGGGCATGGTGCGTTCCGGTTACCCCAAGGAGTTTGGTGCGGGCATCATCTGCAACGCCGGCACCTTGGGCATCCTGATCCCGCCGTCGATCGTGATGGTGGTGTATTCGGCGGCGACCGAAACCTCGGTGGGCAAGTTGTTCATGGCCGGGGTGATTCCGGGCTTGCTGCTGGGCCTGATGTTGATGATTGCGATCTACATCGTCGCCCGCATCAAGAAACTGCCGGCGCAACCCCGGGCGACGTTCCGTGAGTGGCTGAGTTGCGCACGCCGAGCGTTCTGGGGCCTGCTGCTGCTGGTGATTATCCTCGGCGGTATTTACAGCGGCATGTTCACCCCGACCGAAGCGGCGGCGGTGGCGGCGGTGTATTCGGCGTTTGTCGCGCTGTTCGTCTACAAGGACATGAAGCTGCGCGACTGCCCCAAGGTGCTGCTGGAGTCGGGGCGCTTGTCGATCATGCTGATGTTCATCATCGCCAACGCCATGCTGTTTGCCCACGTGCTGACCACCGAGCAGATCCCGCAGGAAATCACGGCCTGGGTGATCTCCGAAGGGCTGACGCCGATTGGCTTTTTGATCATGGTCAACGTGGTGTTGCTGATTGCCGGCAGCTTTATGGAGCCTTCGGCCATTGTGCTGATCCTGGCGCCGATCTTTTTTCCGATTGCAATGAAGCTGGGCATTGATCCGATTCACCTGGGCATCGTGATGGTGGTGAACATGGAAATTGGTCTGGTGCATCCACCGGTGGGGCTGAACCTGTTCGTGACCTCGGCGGTGACGGGGCTGACCCTGGGGCAGACCATTCGCGCGGCGATGCCGTGGCTGATGATTCTGTTGGTGTTCCTGATCATGGTCACCTACCTGCCGTTCATTTCCCTCGCGCTGCCGCAGTGGCTGGGGATGTGACGCCGCTGGACGGTGGGAGAGGGCAGCCCTCCCACCGCTGAGGGACATCAGACCTTGAACTGACGCAAAAGCCCATCAAGCTGTTCACTCAACCCACGCAACTGTGCACTCGCCACGCTGGATTGCTCCGCCGCCAGCGCGGTGCTGTGGGACAGCCCGGCCGCTTGGGTGACGTTCTGGTTGATGTCTTCCACCACGTGGGCCTGTTGCAGGGTGGCGCTGGCAATCGAGGCGTTCAGACCGTTGAGGTTGTGCAGCGCCTGGCCGATGGCGGTGAGGCTTGCGCCTGCCTGGCCGGCTTGTTCAATGGTCAGTTGCGAGGCGCTGTGGCTGTCGCTGATGACCTTGACCGCCGCTTCGGAGTGGCCTTGCAGGCGCTCGATCATCACTTGGATCTCGGCGGTGGATTTCTGCGTGCGCTGGGCCAGCAGGCGCACCTCATCGGCGACCACTGCAAACCCACGGCCTTGCTCCCCGGCGCGGGCGGCTTCGATGGCGGCGTTGAGGGCGAGCAGGTTGGTCTGGTCGGCGATGGAGCGGATCACCTCCAGCACCCCGCCGATCTGCGTGCTTTCGCTGGAGAGCGTGCGGATCACCTCCACGGCCTGGCTGATAGTGGTGGAGAGTTGGTCGATCTGCTGCAAGCTGCCGTCGATATTGACCTGGCCCTGCTGTGCCTGGGCCTGGGCATCGCGCATTTCGCTGGCGGCGTGCTCGGCATTTTTCGCCACGTCCTGCACGCCGTAGGTGACTTCGTTGATGGCGGTGGCCACCAGTTCCATCTGCTGTGACTGCTGCTGGCTGCGGTCATGGGCCTGGCTGGCGTTGTGGCCCAGCTCGGTGGACGACTGGCCCAGGGCGTTCGCGCACACCTGCAACTGGCCGACCACCTGGCGCAGCTTGGCGGTGAAACTATTGAAGTGCTGGGCCAGTTGCGTCAATTCGTCACGGCCGTGGGTGTCGAGGCTGTGGGTCAGGTCACTTTCGCCACTGGCAATATTGCCCATGGCATTCACCGCCGCCTGCAACGGCTGCACGATGCTGCGGGCAATCAGCACCACCAGCACGGCCATCATCAGCGCAATGCCCAGGCCAATGGCCGAGGCTTTCCACACCTGGCCCCTGAATTCGGCCTGCACATCGTCCACGTAGACCCCGGAGCCGATAATCCAGCCCCAGGGTTCGAACAGTTGGATGTACGAGGTTTTCTCTACCGGCGCTTCGGCGCCAGGCTTGGGCCAGCGGTAGTTGACGATGCCGGCGCCCTTGGCCTTGGCCAGGCTCACGAATTCGTTGAACACAGCGAAACCGTCCGGGTCGCGAATCGCCGAGAGGTTCTGGCCGTCGAGCTTGGGGTTGGCTGCGTGCATGATCATCACGGGGGTGAGGTCGTTGATCCAGAAGTAATCATCGTGGTCATAACGCAGCCCGCGCACCGCGCTCAGGGCCTGTTGTTGCGCGGCGTCGCGGGTCAGTACGCCAGTTTTTTCCAGGTTCTGGTAATAGCTGAGTACGCCACTGGCGGTCTGCACTACGTGCTGGGTCTGCTGGCGCTTGGCCTGGTAGAGGTCGCCGTGGATCTGGTTGAGCATCAACAGCCCCAAGGCCAGCAGCATCAACACGGCGACTATCAGGATCAGCCAAAGGCGGCGGCTGATCGACATGCTGCGCAAACTGTTCATCGTCCTGTCACTCCCTGCTCTTTATAATTGTGGTGCTGCTTCGAGATTTCCGGCGTGTCTGATAGGCTTTCGGCCCGGAATCGAAAAACCTGAGTACTGCCTGATTTTTCACGGAATTTTTGCAGACCGGCGTTGAGAATCAACCGCGGGCGCTTGTGTGCGCTCGTCGTCAGTGAACTTAAAAAAGACTAAGAGGCATGCCACGCGCATGACCTTTGGAGACAGCATGGATTTTTGGACCGCCATACAGGCATTGATTCTCGGCATCGTCGAGGGGCTTACGGAGTTCTTGCCGATCTCCAGCACTGGCCACCAGATCATCGTCGCCGACCTGATCAATTTTGGCGGCGAGCGTTTCGAAGCCTTCAACATCATCATCCAGCTCGGCGCGATACTGGCGGTAGTCTGGGAGTTTCGGCGCAAGATCTTTGACGTGGTCATCGGCCTGCCGACCCAGCCCCAAGCCCGGCGTTTCACGGTCAACCTGATCATTGCCGTATTGCCCGCGGTGGTACTCGGGGTGATCTTCGCCGATCTGATCAAGCACTACCTGTTCAACCCGATCACCGTGGCCACGGCGCTGGTGGTGGGGGGCGTGATCATGTTGTGGGCTGAACGCCGCCAGCATGCAGTGCGGGCTGAGACAGTCGATGACATCACCTGGAAAGACGCCCTGAAAGTCGGCCTGGCCCAGTGCCTGGCCATGATCCCCGGCACTTCGCGTTCCGGTGCGACGATCATCGGCGGCCTGTTGTTTGGCCTGTCGCGCAAGACGGCCACCGAGTTCTCGTTCTTCCTGGCGATGCCAACCATGGTCGGTGCGGCGGTGTACTCGGGCTATAAATACCGTGACCTGTTCCAGCCCGCGGACCTGCCGGTGTTCGCCATTGGCTTTGTCACCTCGTTCATCTTCGCGATGATTGCGGTCAAGGCCCTGCTCAAGTTCATCGCCAGCCACAGCTACGCGGCGTTTGCCTGGTACCGGATCGCCTTCGGCCTGGTGATCCTGGCGACCTGGCAGTTCGGCTGGATCGACTGGACTGCGGTCAAGCCATGAGTATCCAGCACCCACGCCTGAAGGCGCTGATCTTCGTACTGCTGTGTGCCGCGCCGCTGCTGGGCTCGGCGTTGCTGTGGTATCGCGGTGAAACAGTGATCCCGTTGATGGCCTATGGCGTGGTCAGCGTGGTGGCGTTCTTCCTGTACTGGAGCGACAAGCGCAAGGCGCAGACCGAAGGCTGGCGTACCCCGGAAAACATCCTGCATGCGGTGGAGCTGGCCGGCGGTTGGCCGGGGGCGTTGATTGCCCAGCAGGTGTTCCGGCACAAGACGCGCAAGGTGTCTTACCAGGTGTTGTTCTGGGTGATTGTGCTGTTGCACCAGGTGTTCTGGCTGGACCAGTTGTTCCTCGGCGGCACCTTGCTGTCAATCCTCTAGCCGCAAGCCAATCTGCGTGCGCTTGGGCAGTTTGCTGACCACCAACTGGTGGGAGCGCTGCAACAAGCCACGCAGTTCCTCTGCGCCTAAAGGGTAGGGCGTGTTCATGATGACCCACTGCGCCCTCGCCAGGTAAGGCGCCGGGTGAATGCCCGGCCGGTCGACGTGGCCCAGGAACAATTCTTTGTCGACCTTGAAGGC
Source organism: Pseudomonas sp. GL93 (assembly GCF_003408955.1). Classification (NCBI taxonomy): domain Bacteria; kingdom Pseudomonadati; phylum Pseudomonadota; class Gammaproteobacteria; order Pseudomonadales; family Pseudomonadaceae; genus Pseudomonas; species Pseudomonas sp. GL93. The sequence goes on along the minus strand of NZ_NKRF01000072.1, from coordinate 2,012 downwards.
CAGCGACTCCCCGCGCAGGTTCTGCAAGGCGAACATCTTGTTGCCGGCAATCGAAAACACCCGCACGCCACCCCATTTATAGTCTTCCCGTGCGCCTGGCAGGCTCAGGCAAAAACGTGCGACTTGTTCTTCTGTCATGCTCATAACAGCCGATCTCCACAGCCTTTGAAGCCTTCTTCCAGATAGTCGATCCAGGCCCGGATGGCCGGCAGCACCCCGCGCCGGTGCGGGTATACGGCCTGCAACCAGCCGCCCGGCAACGACCACTCCGGTAGCAATTGCACCAGGCGGCCATTAGCCAGTTCTTCTTCGCAGTACATCATTGGCAGCACCGTAAAGCCCACGCCCATCATTGCGCTGGCCTTGCGCACGATAAAGTCTTCGATGCCCAGGCGCGCCTCCATCACTAGCTCGTGCATATTGCCCTGGGGGTCGATGATGCGTTGGTGCACCATTCGGTCCGCCTCGAGTGCGCCAAGGATTGGCAACTGCTTGAGGTCTTCCAGGGTTTCGACCCGCCGCTCACGCATGAAAACGGGGCTGGCCACCAGCACGGTATGCGCCTGGCGCAGGCGTTTGGTGACCAGCAACGGGTCTTCGTCGCCCAGTTCGCGTACGCGCAGCGCCACGTCAATGCCTTCGGCCACCAGGTCGACGCGGCGATTCACCAGGGTCATGTCCAACTGCACCAACGGGTGCGCGGCCAAAAAACCGGCTACCAGCTCCGGCAGGATCTGCTGGGCCAGGCCCACCGGGCAACTGACCCGCAGCCGCCCACGCGGCTCGCTGGACATGCTGGCCACGGCCTCGTCGGCCATTTCCGCTTCCAGCAGCATGGCCTGGCAGTGGCGCAAGTAGCGCTCGCCCACCGCGGTGAGCGTCAGTTGTCGGGTGGTGCGTTGCAGCAGGCGTGCACCCAGGCGGTCTTCCAGCTCGGCAATGCGCCGAGACAGCCTGGATTTGGGAATCCCGAGCAACCGGCCAGCCGCAGCAAAACCGCCGGCTTCGACGACTTTGGCGAAATAGTAGAGGTCGTTGAGGTCTTGCATGGTGGGCCTATTGTCCTGTCAGTGGGACAAACTATCCCCGTGTGGCGCGTTTAAATCCACCCCGAGCAGCAAGCGCCTTGTGGGAGGGGCCGGTTCTGGTTGAGTGATTTGAAACAGCGCGCTTTTGCTCGACAGGTCGATCCTGCAAATTTCTTTGAAAAAACTTTTAGTTTTTTGGCTCAACGGTGCCTATACAAATTTCTCTATTCCTTCGCGCGGATAGCTAAATGTGTAGGAGTTTTAATTAAGGTTTTCAACTTAAAGGCGGTAACTTTTTCTCTGTCTGTTGTAGGAGTAAGAGTATCAAGTACGATATTTCGCTTGATCGAATAATTGCCTATCCGAAATGGTCGCACAATGATGTAGGAAATTTCCTTGTGTGTTGTGATCCTCTAATATCTCTAGTCGAGACACTTCTGGCATTTGAATGCGTATGACGTCTTGATCTTTTTTAAAACTCAATGCAATACTCTTTAAACATTAGGTTTAATCAGTAACCTTGCAGGCGCTCCTCAGGCAAAAAATGACGGGAGGCGCTGTCTTGACTATGTGAAATGCCTGCGTTGAGCGCTCCCCAGCGCATGGCTGTCGGCGTCTGTCTGACCTCACTTGAAAGTACTTTGAAAGTTACCTCTTTAACTCATGGCTATGAGGGCGCCGTAACGTCAGCAATAGCTTGTATTGTCGGTACGATGCATGACTTCGTTGTTCTGCTAACGGAAACATAAAAGCGGCTGGGTCAAGGTTGTGCCAACTGTCACGGAGACTTGCATATGCTTAACGAACTGCGCACCTTCTTTGACCACAGCCGGCACAAACTCACGGTTCGCAACGTGGCCGCGGTGCTCGACGTTCTGGCCTTCAAAGGCCACGAAGGCCTGAGCCAGCCGTTCAACTACCGCGTCGAATTCACCTGCATCGATGGCGACCTCAGTGCCGACACCCTATTAGGCAAAGACGCCA
>NZ_NKRF01000019.1:0-8665 GCF_003408955.1 Pseudomonas sp. GL93 | reverse complement strand
TGCGGCGCTCAACACGCGGCCTTGCTGCTGGTTATCCAGTTTTTCGGTCGTCACCTTCAGCTGGTTTTGCGCGCTAAGTGTGCCGCTGCGGTTGTCGACAGTGCCATCCACATTGACGGTTAGGTCACGACTGGCGATGACGGTCTTGCCGTTGTTATTCAACTGGGCGGCAGTGACGTGGATATCGCCCTGAGCATTGCGCGTCTGATCAGCGTTGACACCCGCTTCAATGACGCCGTTGTTGGTCAACACCCCACCGCTTTGCAGCGCCACGCGATCACGCGCAGCCAGGCTTTTTTGATTGAGCAGGTCGCCTTGCGTCTTCATCTCAAGCACGCTGCCCGCCGCGACCACGCCCTGGGCTTCCACGCTGCGGGCCTTCACGTTAATGGCGCCGGCCGCTGTTGTCTGGCCCATGACCACGTGGCCACCGGCATCGATCTGAATATCACCGCCGGCGACCATGTCCCCCGACAACTTCACACCGACACCCGCCTCGGTCCCCACCAGCTTGACTGCGCCCACATACATGCCGCCCAGCGCCGACGAGTCAATCGCCAGATCCGGCGCCTGGCTGCCATCTGCGGCCCGTGCGGTGGCATTTAAGGTGCGTGCGTCGACGTCATTACGACCGGCGATGACGGTGAGTTTTTTCGCCTGGATCTGGGCATTGATGGTGGTGGCGCGGGTGATGATTTCGAACTGATCGACGTTGCTGGCATTCAGGCCAGCGCCTTCGATAGCAACACTGCCCTGGTCCACCTGGTAGCGATTGATCTGGCCGTTTTCAATCACGGCTTTGCCGGTGGTGAGCGTCGCTTGCGGGGTGTTGATAAAGCCGCAACCGTTACAGCTGATGCCATACGGGTTGGCAACGATCACATGGGCCGATTGCCCGGCCACTTCGGTATAGCCGCGTAGTTGGCTGGGGCTGCCGCCGTTGACTTCGTTGAGAATGATATTGGCCGCGGTGCCGTGGAGATTGGGGTTGCCGACAATGATGCCACCCAGTTGTGTGGACTGGGTACGGTCGGTGGCGTTATTGAGGATGACCCCGTTGGCGCCGACGTTGTAGTCATGAAATTGGTTGTGCGAAAGGCCATTGGCATTTGGCGTGGCGATGTTGACGATGGGCACGCCATTGCCCGCTTGTCCAACCGTCGTACCCGGCGCATTCACCACAATACCGTCCGCCTGGGCCAGCAATGGGTGCCAGAACATCGCGTTAGCCAGGATCAACGCCAACCCACGTTTAGGCAGCCCCAGGAAATGGGCGCGGCTTTTTACGGCAGCAGAAGGCTGGCGCGTGAGGAATGCGTACTGGCGAACGTCCATGTCATGTCTCGAAGCCCGAAGGCGGTCAAAAATTTAAAGGAAAAAGTCCAGACGGAAATAAATCGGCGCTTCACGGTCGGTGATCGCTTCCGGCCGTTCCAAAGAGTGTGCAAAGGTCACGCTGGCCGCGACGTTCTTGCCGCGCGCAAACAACTCCACCGAGTTGCTGCTCATGCGCCCATGCTGCTCGGCGTTGTAGCGGCCATGGCTGATGACGCCCTGGTCGTAGCCCAGGCTGGTGCCGTATTCAGTGAACACCGGCTGCATCCAGGCCCAGGTTACCGGCCGGCTCCAGCGCAGATCGTTGCGCCAATAGCCGCCGCTGTCGCCAGCGAGCATTTGGTCTTTGTAGCCACGAACCGACGACTGCCCGCCCAGGCTCATGCGCTGCGGGCTGAACAACACGTCTTCGCTGTGCTGACCGGTCATCAAACTGCTGAAACTGAGGGACTCGCCCCACAGTTTGAATGGATACAGATAGCTCACCGTGGCGGTGTACTTGCGGTAGCGCGCATCCGGCTGCCCAGGCTTTGGATCGTGATTGGCCTGGGCATCGAATGCGCCAATGCCGTTTTGCATGCCAAGGTCAATGTTGAGAAACGAACCGCCGATACGCCGACCATGGTTGATACCCACTTGCGCTTCGCTGAGACGGTTGCTGCTCAAGGCCAGCTTGCTGTCTTCGATGAAGTTGTTGGTACGAAGATAGGCGATGCCAGTGTTCAGAGATGTTTTGCTCAAAGCGTCACGATGGATAACCCGCTCCAGACGCAACTGGTGATTCTGGCTGTCGCCGGTCTGCTTGAACTTGAAGTTGTTGACCTCGGCCTGGGAGCGGTACTCACTGTCGATGTAGCTGTACGAGAGGTTCCACCAACCGAACGGCAGGCTATAACTGAGCATCGAATTGCGCGAGGTTTTCTGGTGATCGCTGACGGCATCGTGGCCGCCACGTAGCGAAAGCTGGTCGGCCAAGCCCAACGGATTGTCCCAATCCAGACTGGCGCCCCACTGCTGCTCACCGGTGCTGCGCTGGCCGCCGTTATGCCGCGACAGGCCAACACGCCAGGGCTTTTGCGGGGTGTTTTTGACCAGCACATCACTGCCCCCCACGGCCTTGCCCGGCGCCAGCTCCATCTGCGCCTGGTTTGAGGGCAAGCGATTCAACTGATCGACCATCTGCTCGATTTCGCGCAGATTGAGCAGTTCGCCCTGCTTGCCGGGGAAACTCATGGTCAATTGACGGTCGGTGATGCCACTGCCCTCGGCGCCTTTCAGGCTTTCCAGCCTGCCTTCGACGACCTGAATCTTGAGATTGCCGCCGGAAAGGTCCTGCTGAAGCAGGTAGGCACGACTGGTGACCAGACCTTTGGCTAAATAGCGATCGGTGATGACCTTGAGCACTGCGTTGAGCTGCGGCACGCCGAGGCATTGGCCGATGTAGGGCTTGATCAGATGAGTTCGCTCACCTTCAGTCAGCGCATCCGCACCGCCCAGCTCGATGGTTTTGATCGGGAAGCAGCGGGTGTCGACAGGCGTTGCCGAGGTTGCCGGCGCGGCGGCTTTACCCGGCAGGTCTTTGAGTTCTTCAAGGCGCCGTTGCTGCTCTTCGAGCAGGCGGTCCTGGCGGTCACGGATCAGGTCGGTGATGCCGGGGGCGTTCTGCGGCGTGGCCGCTTGCGCCCATCCGGATGTGCCCAGGCAAAAAAAAGCGGACAGCAGGCTTAACCTGGTCCGACGCGGTAAACGCCACACTTTATAGATCCCTCTATATGGCTTTATGCCATCCAATGAGGCGATGATAAGATGTCATTTTGATGGCGTCAATTAATGTGAAAACTCGTTCAACCCTTCACGCAGAGCTGCTCAGGCTTGAAATGTAAAGTCTTTGCGGGTTTGAGTCCTACCGCTAAGCACTGATGCTGCGTGTGGTATCGAGCCATTGCGTCAAACAACAAGCCATAAAAAACCTCACAGCATCCGGGATGCCTGTGAGGTTTTTACCTCTGTTTCGCAGGTGCCGTGTCAGACCACGCTGATCATCTCTGCACTCAACTGCGCCGCATTGAACCCCACCAAGGTGACACTACTATCCCCGGCCAGAATCACGCTGTCACTGCCATGCTGGGTAGTGGCTCCGAGCACGGCATCGGCGCTGGCAAACAGCGACTTGGCGAACACCAACAGGTCATGCCCGTTTTGATGAATGTTGAAGTCGCTGACCACGTCGTGACCGAACCCGCGTTGATCGAAAACAAACAGGTCGCTGCCCACGCCACCGCTGAGTTGGTCATTACCCTGCCCGCCGATCAAGACGTCATTGCCGTTAGCGCCATACAGCGAATCGTTACCGCTGCCACCCAGTAGCGTGTCGTTGCCGTCGCCGCCGTGCAGCAGGTCATTGCCGGCGCCTCCGTCGAGCCGGTCATTGCCGTTCTGGCCGAATATCAGGTCGCGCGCGGCGGTGCCTTTGAGGGTGTCAGCCAATTGGCTGCCTTCGATGGATTTGGCATACGCTTTATCGGCGCCGAACAGGCCTTCGAAGTCGAGTTTGCCACTGGTCACCGTATAGGCCGGCGTGAGGGCCTCGCCGATGCCACCGAAGAGCCCGCCGAGCACGGGCACATGGCCGAGGCTGTTGGCCAGGCCGGTTTCGAACTCTACATGCTCTACGCCGTGCAATTCCTTCAGGCCATAGTGGCCGCTGCTGTCGTTCAGAAACAACGTGCCATCGCTGAGTTTCACGGCTTCGTAGGAAGACGCGGTGCCCTTGAGGAAAACTTTATCGTTGCCTTCGCCGCCGGCGACGATATCGGTACCGGTACTCACCCGGAAACTGTCGTCGCCCTTGAACCCGTCGAGGAAGTCATCGCTGCGCCCGTCCTGCAGCTTGTCCGAACTGTCGGTGCCCAGCAGGAAGGCCGGTGTGCCGTAGTGGTTGGAGGTGGCGGTCTGTTTGTCGCTGACCCAGGTAAAGCTGCGGCTGATGGCGTCGAGGTTGCTGATGATGATAGTGCTGTCGCGTTCGATGTAATCGTAGAAGGTCGATTGGGCGATACGCTGGATAGGGTTGATGAAAATGCCCTCCAGGTGCGCGGCCCAGCCTGACAGGTTGGCAATTGAAAACGGACCATTGGGCCAGGTTGGCAAGGCGTAGATCGTGTCGAACAGCACGATGTTGTCAGTCGTCGAGGTGTAGCTGGCGTCACTGCCTTGAAGCGCACCGATAATGGCGCTGCCTACGTTGGTCTCTTGACCCGTGAGACGGTGGACCACATCGTTTTCAAAACCGAAGTTAAAGATTCCGTCGCTGTTGCTGGACTTGGGCGATTCCATGCCAAAGTAGTCCGAATCCTTGAAGAAACCGTCTGCCAAAGTGTCCTTGCCGATATACATGCTGTTGGTGACAGAGCCACCCTGACTGTAGCCGGTTACCAGAACATCCTTGCCGCTCAGGTTGTGGTCGGTGGCGTAATCCTTGATTGAATTGAGCAGGTAGTCGTAGCCGTTGATATAAGAGTTATCGATCATCGCCGGCCAACCCAGCAGATCAATTGGCGAGTTAGTGCCGGCAATGGAAAAACCCATTTTGACTAATTGGCCGCTGTCATCGTATTGACCAAACACCCTGGCCTGGGAGCCGAACACACCGTCGCCGGTAAAACTTCCAGTGAGGTCGGTGTGACTGCTATCAACCTGCAGTTCGCTAGCGCCGATCTCACGCCAGCCTTTGGGCAATGCGAAGGTGTTACCCTCGCCCAGCACAAGCCCCGGAATGTTGTAGAGCGCGCCTACGGTCGCGACACCACTGGTGTAAGTGGCAAGGTTCCAGGCATCTGAAATCAGGACGCGGGCATCTTGCCCCTTGTAATCGAATATAGCCATGTCAGTACTCCTTGAGCCCAGCGATCAACACCGAAAGTCAACGGTAATCCCTGATGCGTCGGGCTAAACAATATGCATTGAAGTTGTTGTTGTGCATTCTGTTCAGGCTGCTTCGTTGCTTAATATCGAGGTTGACCATTAAGGAAGCTCGTCAACACTAGCCTAGAAGTGCCGCCTTAAAGTGACCGACTATCGGATGGCAAGGGTATGTACTTAGGGAGATAGACGACAAAAGCGCCATAAGCGCTGTTTGTCGAACAAGAAGTGAAGTTCTGTGTTGTTCGTGACTAGCGAGTCAAAGAAAACTAAACCCTTATAGCAAGTTGTGAATTGCAATAAGGGCTCAAGAAGTTCAGGTTTCTCTGGAGCTCAGGAAGAATAAACCTCAGCACCTTGGCATACAGGCTGCTTGAACCTGGGTAATTGCTGCCGGGCCAGTTGCGCTTGCACGCCCGCGACCGCTTCAAGCACTCGTTGCGCCCAGTGCTCATCCTGCGGGTCGACCACCACCACGCGAAAGCCGTGGTCGTTGCCTTCAAGGCGCACACCCTCGGAATCATCCACGTGCAAATCAATATCGAAGGCCGGCGGAAATTTCGAGGGGGTGTTTGACAGCCCATGCACCGTGAGGGCGTGGTTATGCCGCTCGCTATTGACTACGCCGTCGACACGAATGCCGTACAGCATCAGCCAACGCCTGATGTAGGACGGTGCCCTGCCCGATGAGGTATAGACCCAGATACTGCAACCCTGGCGCCGCAGCTGCCGCGTCAGCGAACGAGTGCCGATACGCAGCGGCTCTCCCCACCAACGATGAGCACAGGCCGGTAGCCAGCTGCTCTCGACGTCAGCGTGGTGGAGCTGGCAAGCCAATGTGTCGTCGATATCAAAGGAGATGCGTACGCGCGGGCGCTTGGCGGCACGCGTGAGAAGCGCCTGCTGGATGGCTTGCACGGCTCGGCTGGCGAGTGTTGGATACCGGCGCATTAATGGCCTCCCTGATAAATAGGCTGTGGTGCGTCGCTCAAGAAAAACGCCTTGGGATCCGGGGCCTGTTCCTCCAGGAAGGCGGCGTACTTTTTCTTGATCTTGGGCAATTCATACAACGCCTTGACGCCATGTTTGGCCGAGTTGCGGATTACCGAGGAAGGATTGAAGTAACCCTCGGCATTTTCCAGCGTCAGCACGAACGGTGGCAACCCGGCACGCATCAGCAGATAACTGACGATCAGCGAGCCACTGCGGTTGTTGCCTTCGATGAACAACTGGGGCTTGCTGAGGATGCGCACATACACACCGGCCGCACGCTTCCACACCGATTCACTGCGATACGCGCAGTACCAATTGAACAAGTCCTTGATACCGCCTTCAACGTTGTTGAAGAAGTGCTCTTCGGTGGCGGCCAGGTGCTGCGCGTACTCCACGCGGCGCGCCGGGTCGCTACCGCAGAGCACGGTGGCGTTGATCTCCAGCATCAAGTCCAGATGATGAAGGTCAAACAGGTCAACGCCCCGTGCGACATAGTCGTCAACCAGCGCATAGCCTTCAAGCACGTTGTGCAGCACTTCGTCGGTCAAGGGGTCGCGCGGCTCGGTAAATTGCGTGCTGAGCTCGGCAAAGCGGCTCTGCACTTTACGTAGCGCGCGTTCAATCGCTGACAAATCAAGACGATGCGTTGCAGACATTGGCGTTCCTGGGCTGACGGTGGCGCACGTGTGGTTTCTATCGAACATGGAGTGACTCAGCTGAACTTGCCGCTGATGTAATCCTCGGTCATCTGCTCACGCGGGCTGCCAAAAATCTGCGCGGTCGGGCCCATTTCCACCAGGTAGCCGGTACGCGTGCCCTGGGAAATATCCACCGAGAAAAACGCCGTGGTGTCCGCCACGCGGATGGCCTGCTGCATGTTGTGGGTGACCAGGGCGATGGTGTAGTCCTTCTTCAACTCCACCATCAGTTCCTCTACCCGGCGAGTCGCAATCGGGTCGAGTGCCGAGCAAGGCTCATCGAGCAACAGCACTTCCGGCTCGGTGGCGATAGCGCGGGCAATGCACAGCCGCTGCTGCTGGCCACCGGAGAGCGACAGGCCGCTGACCTTGAGCTTGTCCTTGACTTCATCCCACAGCGCAGCGCCTTGCAGGGCGTGCTTGACGCGATCACCCAAGTCGCCTTTGTAGCGGTTCAGGCGTAGGCCGAAGGCGACGTTGTCGAAGATGCTCATGGAGAACGGGTTCGGCTGCTGGAACACCATGCCGATGTAACGGCGTACCACCACCGGGTCTACACCCTTGCCATACACGTCCTGCCCCAGAAAGTGCACGTGGCCCTCGAAGCGAAAGCCCTTCACCAGGTCGTTCATGCGGTTGAGGCTGCGCAGTACCGTACTTTTGCCGCAGCCGGACGGGCCGATGAAACCGGTGATCTTGTTTTTCTCGATCGGCACATGGCTGTCACGCACCGCCATGAAGTTGCCGTAGAAAATCCTGTCCAGCTTGCAGTCCATGACCACAGGCGATTGGGTGACAAACGGAGCGGCTATTTGCGCAGTTGAGACGTTCAAGATTCAGATGCTCCCGTTCTTAATACTTAGGCTTGCCGAAGATACGGCTCACAATATTCACGACCAGCACGATCATCACCAACACCAACGAGGCCGCCCAGGCGAGCTCCAGTTGGTTGTCGAAGGGCATGCCGGAAAAGTTGTAGATCAACACGGCAAGGGAAGCCGTGGGGTTCATCACCGCCAGGTCGCCGTCGTGGTAGATCCAGTAGTTGCTGAACAGCGCGGTGAACAACAACGGCGCGGTTTCGCCTGCGGCACGTGCTACAGCAAGCATTACGCCGGTGAGGATCGCCGGCAGGCCGGTCGGCAAGATGATCTTCCAGATCACCTGCGAGCGGGTGCAGCCCATGCCGTAGGCGGCGTCCTTCATGATCTTGGGCACCATGCGCATCGACTCTTCAGCCGTCAGCACCACGATGGGCAGCATCAGTACCGCCAGGGCCACGCCGCCTGCCGGTGCCGAGTAGGTACCGGTGGTCATCACCACCAAGGCATAGGCAAACACGCCGGCCAGGATGGAAGGCAAGCCGGTGAGCATCTTGGCGGCAAAGCGTGCAGCGTTGGCCAATTTGCTGTCCGGCCCCAGTTCGGCCAGGAAGATCGCGGCCATGATGCCGACCGGCACCGCAATCGCCGCAGCGATACCGACCATCACAAAGGTGCCTGCCATGGCGTTACCAAAACCGCCGCCCGTCTCGAAGCCGGTGGGCGGCAGTTCGGTGAACACCTCCAGGCTCAGGCGTGCGCCGCCACGGGTGATCAGCATGTAGAGCACCGAAATCAGCGGCACACTCGCCAGCAGCGCGCCCAGCCATACCAATGTGGTCAACACCAGGCTGCGCAAGGCGCGGCCTTCGAACTTGCGCTGCAGGCTCGGTACCG
>NZ_NKRF01000046.1:0-8955 GCF_003408955.1 Pseudomonas sp. GL93 | reverse complement strand
CTCACAGGCGCCGCGTTCATTCTGGAAGCACGCGTTATCGTTGACGTTTTTCGCGAGCAAGCTCGCTCCTACAGTTTGAATGGCCTTGCGGTGCCAAAGGTGCAAGGTTTCTCTATGATGTGGCCTTTCACTGAAAATCTCTGGAACGGCCCATGCCCACCCTCACCCTGCGCAACGCCCAGCCCACCGACGCGGCACGCTGCTTTGAAATCGAAACCACCGCCTACGAGGGCGACGAAGCCGCAACGCTTGAAAAGATCGCCACGCGTATCGCGCAGTATCCCGAAGGCTTTTTGATCCTGGAGGAAGATGGCGCAGTGGTGGGGTTCATCAACTCGGGCTGTGCCCATGAGGTGGTAATGTCGGACGAGGCCTTCAAGGAGTTGGTGGGCCATGCGGCCGAGGCGCCGAATGTGGTGATCATGTCGGTGGTGGTCGACCCGGCCCATCAAGGCAAGGGCTATGCGAAAAGGCTGATGACTGAGTTCGTGCAACGCATGCAAGCAATGGGCAAGCGCACAATCCACCTGATGTGCAAGGAACAGCATGTGCCGTTGTACAAACGCATGGGTTATACCTATGTACGACCTTCGCCGTCGGAGCACGGCGGTATGGCGTGGCATGAGATGGTGTTAACGGTCTGACACCCCCGGTAAGCCGGATGCTCAGTCTAACCGCTGGATTGCTCACCAGCTTCCGGAAGCCCCACCGCCACCACTGGAACCGCCGCCGCCCGACGAACCGCTGCTGGAGCTGGAGCTGCTGGAACTTGAACTGGACCCACCGCCCGAGCCTGAGCCCTCGCCAACCTTGCCAAAGATAATCAGCGCAACAAACGATGCGATAGGAAATGCCAGCAACCAGGCGTCGCGATCGCCGTCCATCACCTGCCCCGCCACCCCGTACACGGCCACCGCCGCCAGCAGTCGTACGGCAAAACCTGCGCGGCTGGTGCGCCATGTCTCCCTCATGAGCAGCACCAGCACCAGGTACAACCCCAGCACCACCAAGACGCCCAGGGGCCACAGTAGCCAATGGATGAAACTGACGTCCACATACTGGTTTGCTACTACCAGTCCGAGGATATAAGCCAACAACCCGATCACGCCGTAAAACAGCGTGCGCACCTGCCACAACGCGCCGAATATCGCGCCGCCAATCAACAACATCAGCGGCATTACAAACAGGAACATCGGCCAATCCCGACCACCGGCCAGCAGCGTCAGCAACAGCGTGGCCGCCACCGCGATGATCAAGGCTCTGCGCCAGTGCAACTTGCCGGCGGCGATCAGCGTACCGGCGAGCGCCCCCAGGACAAACGCCGCCAATATCGCGAAAAATTGCGGGTTGATCCCCGGCCCGGCCACTTCAGGCAGGTCGCCGCCGTCCACCAGTACCACCAGCGCGCTCACGCCTTGCTGGATGCCACCGGCAAAATCGCCCTGACGAAACGCTGGAGTGAGGCGTTCTTCAATGATGCGATGGGCCAGTAGATCGGTAACGATGCCTTCCAGGCCATAACCCACCTCGATGCGCACTGTGCGGTCGGCTTTGGCCACCACCAGCAGGATGCCGTCGTTGACGTCCTTGCGCCCCAGCTTCCAGGCGCGAAACAGTTGGTTGGCATAGTCTTCGATGCCACTGCCGCCGGTGGTCGGCACCAGCAATACGGCCACTTGCGCGCCTTTGCGTTGTTCAAGGTCGGCGAGTTGTTGCTTGAGGCGCAGCACGGTGCCCGAGTCGAGGGTGTTGGTCAGGTCAATGACCCGCTGATCTAGCGCAACCCCAATGGGCGAGGTGTCCGCATGCGCGGCGATAAACAGGCTGGAAAATACCAGGGCCAGTAGGCTGAACACCGATTGCCGCACAAGCACGATCATGTATGGTTACCTGAAGTCTCTCCCTGAAGGCGCCGACTTTACCTTATCTGCACCCAAACGCGTGACCCAGGGCCTGCGACTATCTAAACTGCCGCTAAGCTGCATAGCAATTAGCCATCCACGAGAACCCCATGGACCTACGTCACCGCAACAATGTACATGTGATGGGCAACGGTCCCTCGACGCTGGTGTTTTCCCACGGCTTTGGTTGCAACCAGGCCATGTGGGATGCCCTGGCACCGCACTTTCTCGAGCGCTTTCGCGTGGTGCTGTATGACCTGGTCGGCGCCGGCCTGTCGGACTTGAGTGCGTTCGACAAAGCCAAATACAGCCGCCTGGATGGCTATGCCCATGACCTGAACGAGATTATCGACGCCTACGCCCAAGGCCCGGTGGTTCTGGTGGGCCACTCGGTCAGCGCGATGATCGGCACCCTCGCCGACCGTTTCATCCCGCAGCGCATTGCCGCGCACGTGATGATTGGCCCATCGCCACGCTATATCGATACCGAGGAATATGTCGGCGGTTTCAAGCGCGACGACATCGACGACCTGCTCGACACCCTCGACAGCAACTACCTGGGCTGGTCCAGCGCCATGGCTCCGGTGATCATGGGCGCCCCGACGCAGCCGCACCTGAGCGAGGCGCTCACCGACAGCTTCTGTCGCACCGAGCCGGACATCGCCAAGCAGTTCGCCCGCGTGACCTTCCTGTCGGATAACCGCCAGGATGTATGCGGCCTGACCACCCCGGTGCTGATCCTGCAATCGACCGACGACCTGATCGCCCCCGTGGCCGTGGGTGAATACCTGCACGCCGTATTACCTAACAGCACTTATTGCCTGGTCGAGAATGTCGGCCATTGCCCGCATATGAGCGCCCCCCAGGCGTGTGCCACGGCGATGGACCGGTTCCTGGCCCCCTGGGCAGCTGCTAATGCCCGTTGACCCGCTGTTTGACAGCGCGGCCTGTGCCCTGGCGGTGACCCAGGAAGATGGCACGATCCTGCACGTCAACCCGCGCCTGTGCGATTGGCTGGGCTTCACGGCGGCCCAACTGCGGGGCCGGCGTTTCCAGGACCTGTTGGCCATGGGCGGGCGGATTTTTTACCAGACGCACCTGGCGCCAATGCTGCGCATGCACGGCAGCGTCACCGAGGTGAAACTCGACATCCGCCATTGCAACGGGCACAAAGTCACGGTCTTGCTCAATGCCAACCGGCGCCAGCAGCCGGATGGCGTGGTGTATGACCTGGCGCTGTTCGGCACCACCGATCGTGACAAGTACGAGCGCGAACTGCTCAATGCCCGTAAGCAGGCCGAAGCCCTGCTGCAGGAAAAAACCGCCACGGAGCTGGCCCTGCAACAGGCCCAGGCCGAGCTGAGCGAGGCCTACGCCATTGCCCAGCGCCGGGCGTTGTTTGCCGAACAGATGGTGGCGATTGTCAGCCACGACCTGAAAAACCCTCTGACTGCGATCCGCATGGCCGCCGACTTTCTCCAGCGCGGCGAGCGCACGGCCAAGGAACGCCAGCTACTGGGGCATATCGGCCAGTCATCCGAACGCGCCCATCGCATGATCGCCGACCTGCTGGACTTCACCCAGGCCCGGGTCGGCCAGGGCATCACCATCAAACCGCAACCGCTGGACCTGCATGGCGTTATTCATCGCAGCGTCGACGAACTGCGGGTGGCCTTCCCCAAGGCCACGCTGGTGCATCACGCCGAGGGCCAGGGCGACGCGTGCCTGGACGCCGACCGCGTGCAACAGATGATCGGCAACCTGGTGGCCAACAGCGTGGCCTATGGCGACTTGTTGCAGCCGATCACGATCACCTCGCGCCTGGGCGACAACACCTGCGCGGTCGCAGTGCACAACCACGGCCTGGCGATTCCCCAGCCCCTGCTGGCCGGGTTGTTCGAACCCATGACCCGCGGCACCGACCAGGGCAGCGATGTGCGCAGCGTAGGCCTGGGCCTGTATATCGTGCGCGAACTGGCCAAAGTACATGGCGGCGACGTGGTGGTGAGTTCCTGTGCGAGCGCCGGCACCACGTTTACCGTGAAGTTCTAGTCCAGGTACGCGGTGCCCTGCATGATCGGCTCGACATGGCCGGTCAATATCACGCCGCCCTGCCCGTCCCATTGCACCGTGACCGCGCCACCGTCGCACTGGACTTCCACACGCTCATCGAGCAGCCCTCGCCGGATGCCGTTGACGACCGCCCCGCAACAGCATGAACCGGACCCCAGCGGCACACCGCCACCACGCTCCCAGATACGCAGGCGGATATGGCCGCGGTCCAGTACTTGCACGAAATGCACATTGGTCCCGGCCGGAAACAGCGGGTGAACTTCCAGGGTCGAGCCCATGGCCTCAATATCGAGCGCAGTCACATCCTCTACAAAAAACGTGCAATGCGGGTTGCCCATGCTGCACGCTGCCGGCTGACCGTCGATAGGCAACACGCAGGTGTCCATCGCCTTGGCCAAGGGTACAGACGCCCAGTCCAGCGAGGGTGCGCCCATGTCCACCGACACCCGCTGCCCATCAGCACGTGTGCACGTCAGCAAACCGCGGTCGCTAAGCAGCACGATGGTCTCGGCGCCTGTCTCATGCATCAGGCGATCGGCCACGCCACGAGTCGCGCTGCCGCAGGTTTGCAGGCGTGTTCCGTTCGAGTTCCAGAACTGAACGCGCGCGGCGGCCTGCTCACAGTCGAGCACCACCGCCAGTTGATTGAAACCGATGCCGGTGCGGCGGTTACCGAGGTAGCGGGCAATCTGCGCAGTAATGGGGTTATCCTCGCCACGGCGGTCGATGATAATGAAGTCGTCGCCGTGGGCGTGCATCTTCACGAACGGCAGGGTCATGGGCGCTCCTGTGGGTGAAATGAGTCGAGCGGTTCTAATACCACTGTAGGAGCGAGCTCGCTCGCGAAAAACTCACAGGCACCGCGTTTATTCAGGCAGTACGCGTTTTTGTTGGCGTTTTTCGCGAGCAAGCTCGCTCCTACAGGGGGTTGAAGGGTCATGCTTATTGTATTCAGCGGCTTGCCCGGCAGTGGCAAGACCACGATTGCCAGGGAGCTGGCGCGACAGTTGGGCGCGGTTTACCTGCGTATCGATGTGATTGAGCAGGCGCTGCGGGAGGCTGCGGTGTTGGCGGGCGATGTGGGGGCCAGTGGCTACGCTGTGGCGAATGCGCTGGCGCTGAGTAACCTGCGCCTGGGGCAGCGGGTGATCGCCGATTGTGTGGACCCGGTGAAGGAAAGCCGCGATGCCTGGCAATCGGTGGCGACAGCCGCCGATGTGGCGCTGATCAATATCGAGGTGGTGTGTTCCGATCAGCAGGCGCATCGGCGTCGAGTCGAAGGCCGTGTGGGCGATATTCCCGGGCTGGTGCCACCGACCTGGGAATCGGTGCAGGTGCATGAGTATGAACGCTGGGAAGCGCCACCGTTCAGGCTGGATACGGCGCAGATGACGCCGGCAGAGGCTGTCGCGGCAGCCTTGCTCCATTTAGGCTAAAACCCACCTGTGGCGAGGAAGCTTGCTCCCGCTGGGGCGCGAAGCGGCCCCGCTCTTTGTGGGACTGCTACGCAGTCCAGCGGGAGCAAGCTCCCTCGCCACAATCCTTAGAAGTTACCGCGCAGCGCCTCAAGCCCGCCTTCGTAGACACCGGCAAACAATGCCTCTACTTGCGCATCGGTGGTACCCGCTGCCGGCGTGAACACGCCAGACCAGGTCACTTTCGCCGAGGTTTCCGTCAGCGCTTCAACCTGCAAGGTCGCCAAGTAAGCACTCACCGGAAACGGCGATGCTTCAATGGTGTAGCTGTAGGTGCGCGCCACGTTGTCGAAGGTCTGCAAACGCTCGACAATCGCGCCGCCGTCAGCGGTGGTCAGGTGACGCACACGGCCACCCTCGCTCGGCTCGCTCTTGGCAATCAAAGGCAGCCAGTCAGGCAGGCTGTTGAAGCCGCCAATCAGTTGCCAGACCTGGTCGGCCGGCACCGCAATTTCAATCACAGAAGACGCTGTTGCCACGATCAATACTCCAGTCAGGAAAAAAAAATCAGATTGCCATGCTGTCGACAACGCCACCGTCGACCCGCAGCGCGGCACCGGTCGTCGCCGAAGACAGCGGTGAAGCAATGTACGCCACCAGGTTCGCCACTTCATCCACATTGGCCGCGCGCTGGATGATCGAGGTGGGGCGCGCATGGCGCACAAATACATCCGCTTCGTCTCGGGCACTGCGCCCGGATTCGGCCGTGGCGTCCTTGAGCATGTGTTCCAGGCCATCGGTAAAGGTCGGCCCCGGCAAGATAGCATTCACCGTCACCCCAGTACCCGCCAGGCGCTTGGCCAGGCCGTGGGACACCGCCAGGTTGGCGCTTTTGGTCACCCCGTAATTGATCATGTCGGCCGGCGTCGCCACGCCGGACTCCGACGACACGAAGATCACCCGGCCCCAGCCCTGCTCGACCATACCCGGCACATAATGCCGCGCCAGGCGCACGCCGGAGATCACATTGACCTCATAGAAGCGCGCCCACTCACTGTCCGGCGCGTCGAAGAAATCCACCGCGTCGAAGATGCCCAGGTTGTTGACCAGGATGTCGGCGCGGGGTTCGGCGGCGAAGAGTTTCTGTGCACCTTCAACGGTCCCGAGGTCGGCCACTAAACCACGCAGTTGAGCAGCGGGAACCGCCTGGCGAATGTTCGCCAAGGCGTCGTCCACCTTGCCTGCATCACGCCCGATCACCACCACCGTGGCACCGGATTGCGCCAGGGCCTGGCTGATGCCCAGGCCGATACCGGCGGTGCTGCCGCTGACAATAGCCACTTTGCCGCTTACATCAATCTTCATGCTCAAGCTCCTTAACGTGAGAGAGGCAAAGGTGCACGGTCCGAGATCAAGCGGGCCTCGCGCAACGCTTGCCAGAAGGCTGCTGGAATCTGTTCAGACAACGCCGCGACGTCTTCGGCAATCCGCCCCGGACGACTGGCACCGGGAATTACCGCCGCCACCGCCGGATGCGCCAGTGAAAACTGTAGCGCAGCGGCCTTGATACTGACGCCAAAGGCCTGGGCAATTGCCTTGATCTGCTCGACCTTGGCAATGATCGCCGGGCTGGCTTGCTGGTATTCAAAATGCGTACCGCCAGCGAGGATGCCGGAGCTGTACGGGCCACCGACGACGATCTCGACCTGCTGGGCGTGGGCCGCGTCCATCAGGCGCTGCAAAGCGCGGTCGTGGTCCAGCAGCGTATAGCGCCCCGCCAGCAGAAAACCGTCAGGCTGGGCTTCGGTCAGGTCCAGGGTCAATTCGCAAGGCTCGACACGGTTGACGCCCAGCCCCCATGCTTTGATCACACCTTGTTCGCGCAAACGGGTGAGTACTTTGAAGGCACCCGTGCGGGCCTGGTTGAAGTATTCCAGCCATTGGTCGCCGTAAAAATCCTGGGCAATGTCGTGAACCCACACGATGTCCAGGCGATCGGTTTGCAGGCGTGTCAGGCTGTCTTCAATGGAGCGCAAGGTGGCGTCGGCGCTGTAGTCATTGAGTATTTTGTTCGGGCGGCCGTGTTCGAATACGCCGCTTTTTTCGCCAAGGTCACGGGCGGTTTCTTCGACTTCATCGAGAATCACCCGGCCGACCTTGGTGCTGAGCACGTAGTCATCGCGGTGATAGTTGGACAGCGCCTGGCCCAGGCGAATTTCCGACAGGCCCGAGCCGTAGAACGGCGCGGTATCGAAGTAACGCACGCCCTGGCTCCAGGCGGCCTCGACGGTGGCCTGGGCTTCCTCTTCGGGGATCGCGCGAAACATATTGCCCAAGGGGGCGGTGCCAAAGCCCAGTGCGCCGGGCAGTGTGTCTTTCAAGCTCATGGTGGTTCCTTAATCGGTGCGAGGTCGCTATGACCGTTGAGCAGATGCTAGATTGCGCTGATCAGACCGTCCAAGACATACTGCGACCAACTTGAGTCCTTGCAGGTCTTACATGATTGATCTACGCCAGTTGCGCTACTTCGAAGTGGTGGCCGAAGAAGAACACGTCGGCCGCGCCGCCGAGCGCTTGCACATTTCCCAATCGCCCCTGAGCCGGCAGATCGCCCAGCTCGAAGAGCGCCTGGGCCTGACCCTGTTCGAACGCAGCCAGCAGCGCATCCGCCTGACCCGCGACGGCCAGACTTTCCTGGCCGAAACCAAGGCCCTGCTGACCCATGCCAACCGCCTGGAGTCCCTGGGCAAGCGCCTGGGCCGTGGCGAAGAAGGCGGCTTGTGCATCGGTTATATCGAAAACGCCATGCACGCCGGTGTCTTGCCCAACGCCTTGCGCATACTGCGCGACGATAGGCCCGCCGTGCATATCAAGCTGTATAACCTGCCCTCCCTGGAACAACTCGAAGGTTTGCGCCAACGCAGCCTGGACATCGCCCTGGTGGGCGAACCACCTGCCGCCGACGACCCGGACCTGACCGCCTGGCAAGTTCTCGACGACCCGATGCTGCTGGCTCTGCCCGAACAGCATCCGCTGGTTCAACAACATGAACTGTTGCCCGAACACCTGGCCGACCAACAATGGATCGGTGTGCAGCGCAAACCTGGCGCCAACCCGGCCGATGATTTCGTCGCTGCCTGCATCCGCGCCGGTTTCACCCCGCAGACTCCCATGGAGGCCAGCGAGCCCTTTACCGCATTGGGCCTGGTCGCGTCGGGGCTAGGAGTGGCGATGGTGCAAAAGGGCCTGAGCCGCAACGCACCGCCGGGCGTGGTGTTGCGCGAGCTGCCGTGGCTGGCCTACACCACACCGCTGTGGGCGGCATGGCACCGCGTCAACTTGAGGCCATTAGTGGAAACCTTTCGCAAGGTGCTGACCGAACCTGAGGCTATCTGACTGACGCCCTGCAGCTCAAATGTGGGAGCGGGCAAGCCCTAATGCCAGTCAGTTAAGCGTCATCGCCTTGTGTAGGGGCGAGCTTGCTCGCGAAAAACGTCAACGATAACGCGTGCTCGCTGAATGAACGCGGCGCCTGTAAGTTTTTCGCGAGCAAGCTCGCTCCTACA
>NZ_NKRF01000130.1:0-9492 GCF_003408955.1 Pseudomonas sp. GL93 | reverse complement strand
GGCAGGCTCAGGTTGTCGGCGGTTTCCGGCTCATTGCGCAACTCGGTGCCATAACCTTCACCGGCGCGCTGGGCTTTGTTGCGTTGGCGTGCGAGGTAGAGCATGCCGGCGCAAAACACGAAGATCGTGCCGATCAGCCCCAGCCACGGTGCCGCCCAGGCGGTGGTGTTGAAGAAGGTGCTAGGGATGATGTTCTGGATCTGCGGCGTGCCGGGCAGGGCGTCCATGGTGAACGAGAACGCACCGAGGGCGATGGTCGCGGGGATCAGACGTTTGGGGATATTGCTTTGGCGGAACATCTCGGCGGCAAACGGGTACACCGCAAACACCACCACAAACAGCGACACACCACCGTAGGTGAGCAGGGCGCAGACCAGCACAATCACCAGCATCGCCTGGCGCGTGCCGAGCAAGCGGATCGCAGCGGCGACGATCGAGCGCGAAAACCCCGACAGCTCAATGAGCTTGCCGAACACCGCACCGAGTAGGAATACCGGGAAATACAGCTTGATAAAACCGACCATCTTTTCCATGAACACCCCGGTAAAGGCAGGTGCGACGGCGGACGGGTCGGTGAGCAGCACCGCGCCAAGGGCGGCGATGGGGGCGAACAGGATAACGCTATAGCCACGGTAGGCGGCCAGCATCAGCAGCGCGAGCGCGGCCAGGGCAATGATCACACTCATGGTGTGTCTCCATCGGATTGTTATTGTTGTGGGGTGAGGCTGTGGGAGGGAGCTATAGCGAGATGTGTGCCAAATTTTTAACTTGTTGATATATATAGCTTTATTTACTTTTAACGACGGTTTTCCAGAAGATAGTCTCAATCGAGAGACGAGTGGAGATCCCTTGTGGGAGCTGGCTTGCCTGCGATAGCGGTGTAACAGTGCCATATTCCCTGGCTGAACCAACGCTATCGCAGGCAAGCCAGCTCCCACACAGGGTTGTCTTGATAGTGGGAATATTGTCTCTTTTATGAGACTAGGTTATTCCAAGCGCCAGCATTTTTTTATACAGCGTCGACCGCCCCAGCCCTAGCCGCTTGGCTGCCTCTACAACATTCCCTTCACACGCCGTGAGCGCGGCGGCGATAACCTGGCGGTCAAACCGTTCCCGTGCCGCACTGAATGTCTCTCCCTCCATCGACACCAGCGCACGGCGTTCAACCGGCGTAAAAGTGCCAATCGCCGTACGTATCTCCTCGGCATTCAACACCACGTCATCACTCAACAACGCCGCCCGCTCCAGCACATTGCGCAGCTCGCGGATATTGCCCGGCCAGGCGTGCTGGGCCAACAGCGCCAGGGCATCGCGGTCCAGTTCGTGCTGGCTGCGCAACTCCTCAAGGATCGCCTCGCTCAACGCCGGAATATCCTCCAGCCGTTCACGCAGCGGTGGCACCTGGATCGGCAGCACATTGAGGCGGTAGTACAGATCGGCACGAAACTCACCACGCTTGATTGCCGCCTCCAGGTCCATGGACGTCGCGGCAATTACCCGCACATCGCTGTGCAGCATCTCGTTGGAGCCCACCGGTTCGAATTCCTTTTCCTGCAACACCCGCAGCAATTTGCTTTGCAGGGGCAGCGGCATGTCGCCGATTTCATCGAGAAACAACGTGCCGCCCTGGGCGATCTGGAATTTGCCGGGGCGCCCCTTGCGGTCGGCACCCGTAAAGGCGCCGGGCGCAGTGCCGAAGAACTCGGCTTCAAGCAGGTCATGGGGAATCGCCGCGCTATTGATGCTCACAAAGGCTTTGTGCGCCCGGGGCGATGCGCCGTGGATGGCCTGGGCGAGCAGCTCCTTGCCGGTGCCGGTTTCCCCGAGCAGCAATACCGGCGACTCGGCACTCGCACTGCGCCGCGCCCTGCGCTTGACCTCAAGGCTGGCGGCGCTGGTGCCGATAAAGTGCGCAAAGTTGTATTTGCTTTGCCGCGAACGCAGCAGCGAGCGCGTGGAGGCTAGCTCCTGCTGCATGCTCAGGTAGCGCTCGATCAACGGCGACAGGTTGCGCAGTTCATCGAACAGCGCAAAGCCAATCGCGCCGATCACCGCCCCGGCCTCGTCATGGATCGGCAGACGCATCACCACCAGCGGGCCCTTGGGGGTGTCCTGAATGTCCAGCAGGATCGGCCGGTCATTGCGCACCACCTGGCGCAGCAGGCTGTTGGAAATCACCTGCTCGCAAGGCTGGCCGATGGCTTGGTCGGCGCTCTGGAGGCCAAAACGCTTGGCGTAACGCTCGTTCATCCACACGATATTTGCATCGCGGTCGACGATGACCGTGCCCTCGCTGGACTGCTCGATGATCTCGAACAGCGACTGGATGGCCAGGCCGCGAACCTGTTGGTAGTCCTTGAGGCTAGTGCTCATGGGTACAGAATCCTGTTAATGATCGTTCCCACGCTCTGCGTGGGAATGCCTACCGTGACGCTCTGCGTCACTTGGCGTAGGGCCAAGGCACGACGCGGAGCGTCTCGGGTTGTGTTCCCACGCAGAGCGTGGGAACAATCTCACCTCTACAAAGGGATGTGCGCTGCTGCCAGCAGTTCTTTGGTGTAGGGGTGTTGGGGCGATTCAAACACATCATGGCTCGCGCCACGCTCCACCACCTTGCCATCCTTGACCACAATCATGTCATGGGCCATGGCGCGCACCACCGCCAGGTCATGGCTGATAAACAGGTAGGTCAGGCCGTATTTGTCCTGCAGTTCGCGCAGCAGCGCCACCACTTGTTTCTGTACCGTACGGTCGAGGGCCGAGGTGGGTTCGTCGAGCAGCATCAGCGCTGGCTTGAGTACCAGGGCGCGGGCAATGGCGATGCGTTGGCGCTGGCCACCGGAAAATTCATGGGGGTAGCGATGCCGGCTGGCGGGGTCCAGGCCCACGTCCTTGAGCACCTGGACCACTTGCGCATCGCGGTCGGCCAGGCTGCACGGCGCGTGCACTTCCAGGCCCTCGCTGATGATCTGCTGCACCGACATGCGCGGGCTGAGGCTGCCATAGGGGTCCTGGAACACCACCTGCATCTGCTTGCGCCATGGGCGCATCTGCTGATGGTTGAGCGGGTCCAGAGCCTCACCCTGAAAGCGGATGCTGCCGCTGGAGTCGAGCAAGCGCAGGATCGCCTGGCCCAGGGTGGACTTGCCGGAACCGGACTCACCGACAATCCCCAGGGTCTTGCCGCGCTGCACGCTGAGGCTGATGCCGTCCACCGCGCGCAGGTAGGTCTTGGCCCGGAACAGCCCGCCGCCAAGGGGGAATTGCACGCTCAGGTCATCCACTTCCAGTACCGTCTCACGCGGCTCGCTGCACAGCACATCGCCCGAGGGCTCTGCGTCCAGCAACAAACGGCTGTAGGGGTGCTGGGGGGCGGTAAACAAGGTCTGGCAGTCGGCCTGCTCGACGATTTCCCCGGCACGCATCACGCAGACCCGCTGGGCGATACTGCGCACCAGGTTGAGGTCATGGCTGATCAGCAGCAGCGACATGCCCAGGCGTTGTTGCAAGGACTTGAGCAGCAGCAGGATCTTACGCTGCACCGTCACGTCCAGCGCTGTGGTGGGCTCGTCGGCAATCAGCAGTTCGGGCTCGCAGGCCAGGGCCATGGCGATCATCACCCGCTGGCGCTGGCCGCCGGACAATTGATGGGGGTAGGCCTTGAGCCGTTCCTGGGGTTTCTGGATGCCCACCAACTCCAGCAGTTCGAGAATGCGCGCCTGCGCCGCCTTGCCGCCCAGGCCCTTGTGCAGCAGCAGGGTTTCGCCGATCTGCTTTTCGATGCTGTGCAGCGGGTTCAGGGAGGTCATCGGCTCCTGGAAGATCATGGCAATGCGGTTGCCGCGCAATTTTTGCAGGGTGTTCGGTGAGGCGCCGATCAGTTCCTGGCCGCGATACTTGATCGAACCCAGGGTTTGGGTGCCGGCTTGCGGCAGCAGTTGCAGGATCGAATGGGCCGTCACCGACTTGCCCGAGCCCGACTCACCCACCAGCGCCAGGCACTCGCCGGGACGCACGTCCAGGCTCAGGTTGCGCACGACGGTCTGGCCGTTGAAGGCGACGCACAGGTCGCGGATTTCGATCAGGTTCATACGCGGTCACTCATGAGCGGGGGTCGAAGGCATCACGCAATGCCTCGCCGATAAACACCAGCAACGACAGAATCAGTGCCAAGGTGAAAAACGCCGTCAAGCCCAGCCACGGCGCTTGCAGGTTCTGCTTGCCCTGGCCGATCAGCTCGCCCAGGGACGCGCTGCCAGCGGGCATGCCGAAGCCAAGGAAATCCAGGGCGCTCAAGGTGGATATCGCCCCGGTCAAAATGAACGGCAAATAGCTGAGGGTTGCGGTCATGGCGTTGGGCAGGATGTGCCGACGAATGATCTTGCCGTCGCCCAGACCCAGGGCGCGTGCGGCCTTGACGTATTCCAGGTTGCGCCCGCGCAGGAACTCGGCGCGCACCACGTCCACCAGAGCCAGCCAGGAAAACAGCGCCATGATCCCCAGCAACCACCAGAAATTCGGTTCCACAAACCCCGACAGGATAATCAGCAGGTACAGCACCGGCAGGCCAGACCACACCTCCAGGATGCGTTGGCCGAGCAAGTCCACCCAGCCACCGTAGTACCCCTGCAACGCCCCGGCGGCAATGCCAATGACGGCGCTGATGGCGGTCAGGGCCAGGGCAAACAGGATCGACACCCGTGCACCAAAGATCACCCGCGCCAATACATCGCGGGACTGGTCATCGGTGCCCAGCCAGTTCACCGCCGACGGCGGGCTCGGGGCAGGGCGGGTGAGTTCGTAGTTGGGGGTGTCATCGCTGAACGGAATCGGCGGGAACAGCATCCAGCCGCCATCCTGCTTGATCAGCTTTTGCACGTAGTCACTGCGGTAGTCCGCCTGGAACGGCAACTGCCCGCCGAACTGCTGCTCGGTATAGCGCTTGAACACCGGAAAATACAGCTCGTTCTTGAAACTGAGCACCAGCGGCTTGTCATTGGCGATCAACTCCCCGCCCAGGGTCAGGATAAAGAGGCCGATAAACAGCCACAGCGACCACCAGCCACGGCGGTTTTTCTTGAAGCGCTCGAAGCGCCGACGGGCCACGGGGGACAGGTTGAGCATCAGGCGTTCCTCGCGGCGAAGTCGATACGCGGGTCCACCAGGGTGTAGCAGAGGTCGCCGATGAGTTTTATCAGGAGGCCGAACAGGGTGAAGATAAACAGCGAGCCGAACACCACCGGGTAGTCGCGGGACACGGCTGCCTCGTAGCTCATGCGGCCCAGGCCATCGAGGGAGAAAATCACCTCGATCAGCAGCGAGCCGGCAAAGAACACACTGATAAACGCCTGGGGAATCCCCGAGATCACCAGCAACATTGCATTGCGGAACACGTGACCGTACAGCACCCGGCGTTCGCTCAAACCCTTGGCGCGTGCGGTGACTACGTACTGGCGGGTAATTTCATTGAGGAACGAGTTCTTGGTGAGGATGGTCAAGGTGGCGAACCCGCCGATAACCAGCGCCGTTACCGGTAGCACCAAGTGCCAGAAGTAGTCGGCCACCTTGCCCACGGTGCTCAGTTCGGCGAAGTTTTCCGAGACCAGCCCGCGTACCGGGAACCAGTTCAGCGAAGTGCCGCCAGCGAACACCACGATCAGGAACATCGCGAACAGGAACGCCGGCATTGCGTAACCGATGACGATGGCCGTACTGCTCCACATATCAAAGCTGCTGCCATGGCGCACGGCCTTGCGTATGCCCAGCGGGATCGACACCAGGTACGTGATCAGCGTGGCCCACAGGCCGAGGGAAATTGTGACGGGCATCTTTTCCAGGATCAGGTCGGTCACCGTCGCGCCGCGAAAGAAGCTGTTGCCGAAGTCCAGTTGGGCGTAGTTCTTGAGCATCAACCACAGGCGTTCCGGCGCGGATTTGTCGAAGCCGTATTGTTTCTCGATGTCCTTGATCAGCTTCGGGTCCAGGCCGCGGCTGGCTCGCGAGCCACTGATGCCTTCGCCGGATGCGCCCGCCACACCACCGCCACCAATGCCTTGCAAGTGGGCGATGGCTTGCTCCACCGGCCCGCCGGGCGCGGCCTGCACGATCACGAAGTTCACCAACAGGATGATCACCAGCGTCGGGATGATCAGCAGCAGGCGCCGTACGATATAGGCAAACATCAGTGGGCCTCTCCGCGTTTTTTCAACTCAGCCTGCATTTGTTCGTTCGTCAGCGGGGTGGGGCTGACTTCCCACCAGGTTTCCAGGGCTTCGTCGTTTTTTGCCTCGATGGCCGGGCGCCCGAAACGGTTCCACCATGCGGCGGAGGTGCCCGGTGGGTAATAGTTGGGGATCCACAGGTAATTCCATTGCAACACGCGGTCCAGGGCGTGGGCATAGGTGAGCATCTTCGCCTGGGTGTCGGCCTTGACCAGGCCATGGATAAGGGTGTCGACGGCCGGGTCCTTGAGCACGATGTAGTTGTTGGCGCCCGAATCGAACGCGGCGGCAGAGCCGAAATAGTTGTACAGCTCCATGCCGGGCGAGGTGGTGACCGGGAAACCTGTGACGATCATGTCGTAGTCGCGGGCCATCAGCCGGTTGACGTACTGCGAAGAGTCAATGCGGCGGATATTCAGGGTGATGCCGATCTGCGCCAGGTTGCGTTTGTAGGGCAGCAACAAGCGCTCAAGGCCGTTCTGGACATTCAGAAAGGTAAACTCCAGTGGCTCGCCCTGGGCATTGACGAGTTTGTCTCCCACCGGTTTCCAGCCGGCGTCCTCCAGCAGGGCCAAGGCTTGCAGCTGTTTGTCGCGGATCATGCCACTGCCATCGGTGACCGGGGCCTTGAACACCTGGGTAAACACCTCGTCGGGAACCTGCCCGCGCAGGGGTTCGAGGATCGCCAGTTCTTCCGGGGTCGGTAACTGGCTGGCAGCCAACGGGCTATTGGAGAAATAGCTCTGCTGGCGGATGTACAGGTTGCGCATCATCTGGCGGTTGGCCCATTCAAAATCCCACAGCATCGCCAGGGCCTGGCGCACGCGGCGATCCTTGAACATCGGTTTTTGTACATTGAACACATAGCCCTGGGCCGGCTGCGGCATCTCCTTGGCCAGGTGCGCGCGCTGCAGGCGACCATCGTCCAGGGCCGGGCCGTTGTAGCCGATGGAGTAACCCGTGGCAGAGAATTCACGATTGAAGTCGTAGGCACCGCCGCGCAGCACCTGGCGCGCCACTTCGGTGTCGCCGAAGTATTCCAGGCTCAGGTGATCGAAGTTGTACAGGCCACGGCTGACCGGCAAGTCCTTGCCCCACCAGTCGGGGTCGCGGGTGAAGGTGATGGTACTGCCGGAGTCGATCTTGCTGACCTTGTAAGGGCCGCTGCCCAGTGGCGCTTCGTAGCCGCCGCCGTTGGCAAAGTCGCGGGTCTTCCACCAGTGCTCGGGGAACACCGGCAAAGTGGCGAGATCCAGGGGCAGGGTGCGGTTTTCATTGCTGGAAAAGTCAAAGCGCACCTGACGTTCGCCTTCGACTTCGACGTGTTTGACGTCGGCAAATAACGTTCGATAGCGCAGGCTGCCCTGGGTCATCAACACGTCAAAGCTGTAGCGCACGTCTTGCGCGGTAATGGGCGTGCCATCGGCAAAGCGCGCCTTGGGGTTCAGGTAGAAGCGCAACGACAGGCCGTCGTCGCCGCGTTCCATCTTTTGCGCCACCAGGCCATAGACGGTGTAAGGCTCATCCAGCGAGCGCAACGCCAAAGGCGCATACACCCAGCCGTCCACCTGGGACACGCCGATGCCTTTGTCGATATAGGGCAGCACATGGTCAAACCGCCCCACCTCCAGCGCTGAGCGCCGCAGGCTGCCGCCCTTGGGGGCGTTGGGGTTGGCGTAGTCGAAATGGCTAAACCCTTCGGCGTACTTGGCCGGCTCGCCGTACACCGTCAGGTAGGTTTGCGGGGCTGCGATCACCGCAGTGCTGGCCATTAGCAAGGCCAGGGTGGAGCAGAGCAGAGATGAAAAAGCCAATCGCATTATCAGCCTTGAGCGCCGGGTAAAGAATAATAAGGATTTGTACGCTAACGGCCTGGGCATCGCCAGTCATCAGATGCACAACGGCCCACCAAAGGGCGGGCCGTTGTTTATAGCATCAGCGCAGATTGAATCAATCCTGGCGGCTGGTGACTTCCAGCAGGTGGTAGCCGAACTGGGTCTTCACCGGGCCTTGCACGGTGTTGACCGGGGCACTGAAGACCACGGTGTCGAATTCCTTGACCATCTGGCCTGGGCCGAACGAGCCGAGGTCGCCGCCCTGGCGGCTGGATGGGCAGCTGGAGTTGGCTTTAGCGATTTCTGCGAAATCAGCGCCGCCTTCGATTTGGGCCTTGAGTTCGTTGCACTTGTCTTCAGAGGCAACGAGGATGTGACGGGCGGTGGCTTTGGCCATGGTGAGTAACTCCTAGAGTAAAAAACGGTGAGCGTACCGGATTCAGGCGGTTATTTCTCGGCAAAGTTCCACTGGGTTTTCAGTCGCCACTGTTTAAGTCATGCTGGTTCAAGGCAGCACGAGATAGTCGTTGCGCTGCACGATCGGTCGGTGCGCTGCTTGCACCAGGTGGATATAACGGCCGTCCACCAGGTCGATGGGCAGGCAATCGTCGATATCCAGCACCGCGTCGGTGTGGGCCTGGGACCAGTGGCTGAGCATCTGCTGCTTACCTTTGCCCATGGCCTCCTGTTTGTTACGGGCGACCACCAGCAGGTAGTGATGGGCTTCGCCAAAGCTATTGGCCTCGTAGCCGCCGAGGTTGATGAAGTACAGGCGGGGCGCATCGCTGTGGGGCGCCAGGTGGCTCAATTCAACCTTCCAGCCGTCGACGCCATCGACGGCCATCCATGCGTCGATGTGTACGCCTTTGGGGCTGCCGAACCAGGCGTCGCGTAATTGTGGGTAGGTGGCTTGCAGGGTGTCGGCTACTGCGAATACCACATCGTGTACTTCGATCCTGGCCCGCGGGTGCTTGCCCCCGAGCATGACGACAAACAGCATTACCAGTGATTCCTGGGGAGTGGCGAGAGGGCAACCATACTGCGATTGAGCTGGTTTGTCCGGTTGTGATGGGGCCTGTGTGTCGCGACGCTGAAACTGTGGGAGCTGGCTTGCCTGCGATGGCGGCCTAACAAGCAACACCTGTCTACCTGACACCTCGCAATCAAACTGTGGGAGCGGGCTTGCTCGCGAAGGCGGCCTGGCAGTCAACACTGTTGGATTGTGTACATATCCATTTCTGCGGTAACGGCCACTTAGGGTTCCGCTCTGACATGAACTGCCCCCCAAAAGTTGGACAGGAGACGCTATTGATTTAGTGCCTGGGTCCGAAACTGTACCGGACTCAAGCCATTCAGTCTGAGGCTTATGCGGTCTTGGTTGTAGTAGGTGATGTAATCCTCTAAGCCTGCAGCCGCTGCTCCACACTCTCAAATGA
>NZ_NKRF01000055.1:0-9786 GCF_003408955.1 Pseudomonas sp. GL93 | reverse complement strand
GAGTGGGGCGGGGCGTCGTTTCGAATGACGTGGGCATACGCCGAGTAAGGGGGCTTGCCCCAATGCCATCCTGTAGGAGCGAGCTTGCTCGCGAAAAACCTCAACGATAACGCGTGTTTTCTGGATAAACGCGGCGCCTGCGAGTTTTTCGCGAGCAAGCTCGCTCCTACAGAGGGCAGCTAATTAGATCAGAAGGTGTACTGCAGCTCCCCCGACACCGACGCCTGCAGCCGCTGCTCCACAATCGGGCTCTTGCCTGCTTCATCTGCCAGGTATTGCACATCCAGCAAGGTCGAGAATTTGGTGTGTTCGCTGATTGGCAGGCTCCACGTCAGGCTCATGCCATTGCTGATATTGCCTGCGCCAGCCTTGTAGGCCTTGAAGCGGCTACGGGCGGCCTGGTCGGTGGTCACGCCGTACCAGGTCTGCAGGTAGTTACGGTCACCGAAGTGGCTGTTGAGGCTGGCATCGACCGAGCCGTAGCGGCCTTTATACAGCTGGGTGCCCAGGCTCAGCGCCAGGTGGGTGTAGGCCTGGCCCGTGTCTTTTTTGCGGTCGTCTTCCTTGAGTGCATGTTCCAGGGTGGCGCCGATGATCACCGCGCCCAGGGTGTAGGCAGCACTTACCCCCAGTTGCGGGCGGGACTTGATCTCGCCCATGCCTTTGAGGCGGTCGGCGCCGGCATGCAGGCTTTGATTTTTATCCTTGCGTGAGCCGCTGGCGCCGACATAGGTACTGAACTTAAAGGCGCCCCCGTCGTAGCCCCAGCCCAGGCCTCGGTCGGTGTCGAGAAAAACCCCCCAAGGGCTGATGATTTGGCCACCCAGTATAGGGGCGGTGGTGCGTTCGTCGCTGCCGCTGTAGCGGGGCACGTTTGTTGCGCCGGCCTTGAGGCTGTACTGCCAGTCTTCGGCCAGCGCGGTGTTGGCGGTGGCGAGCAGGCACAGTGAGGTCAATGACAGGCACAGGCTTTTTGAGTGCATCAGGGTGTTTTCCTGGTTAAAGATTCAAGGGGGCGTGGGGTGAATGGGTGCGTTTGAACGAATAGCCCGAAGCACTCAGCCCGTTGACCTGGCGGCTGACGGTATCGCCCAGGCCATAGCCGTTGCCGGCCAGTACCGCGTGGGCGTTGTCGATGGGCAGCAGGATGTAGTCGGTCAACGGCTCGCCGTGCAATTGGCCGCGAATCACCAGGAAACCGTCCTCCTGGCGCACGCTGATGCCACTCAATGGCGCGTCGGGTTCATGGCTGCTGAGCACCTGGTAGGTGCCGACCGTGTTGGCCCAGGCGGCGGACAAGGGCGGCGGCTCGATGCGCTCCCCGATGGCAATGCGTTGGCCGTGGCTGCGGGCGGTGAGCATTTGGCGGCCTTGTACCTTGACCATATCCAGCTGCACGCGGCCCAACTCGCCCAGGTCCTTGCGCCAGAACCCCAGTATCTTTTTCTGCGCCCGCAGCCAGCCTTGCTCATCACGCAACAGCTCAAAGTCGTAGCCGGCCAGTTCACCGGTCAAGCGCGCATGCTCATCCCTGATGCGAAACACGCCCCAGGCAGTCGCGTAGAAGCCGGCCAGGCGCTTGCGGTCCACCGCCGCCGGTACATGGCGCAGCTTGAGGCCATGGCTCGGTGCCTGGCAGTCATCGGCACACACGGGTTGGCCGGTCTGTGCCTGGAGCATCAGTCGCAGGCTGTCGGTGGTCAGCGACACCACCATGTCTTCGGCGTTGCTGTCGTTGGCCATGATGATCACGGCCAGTTGCTGGTCCGGCAGCAGGGTCAACTGGGCCACGAAGTCGTCGCCGCCACCGCTGTGCTGGTAGGTGCGCACACCGGGGCCGATGGGCTCGTCACCACAGGGCGCCAAGAACCAGCCCAAGCCCATCTGGCAGTCGAAATCCAGGGCGTTGCCGGTGTTTTGCTGGGTAAACATGGCGTCGATAGAAGCGCTGCCGAGGATCTGGCTGCCCTTGTAGGTGCCGTTGGCAAACAGCATGCGCACGTAGCGGCTGAGGTCTTTGGGGCTGGTCCACAGGCCACCGGCGGCGAGGTCACGCACCTGGGCGTCGGTGCTGGCCTTGCCGTCCTCGTAGCCATGGGCGCGAAAGCTCATTTGCGCACCGGTGCCCAAGAAACTGGACTGGTTCATTCGCAAGGGTGTGAGCAGGCTGCTTTGCAACTGGGCTTCGAAGCTTTTGCCGCTGCTGCGCTCGATGGCGGCACCGACCAAGGCATAGCCAAGGTTGGAATACGCCACCTGGGAGCCCGGCAGGCTGCTCAGCCACACACCCGACACACGCATCGGCATTTGCCCCATGGCATAGGTGTTGCGCAGGTCGCGCAGGTGCTCGCTGGGCAAGCCGGATTGATGGCTGAGCAAGCGCCGCAAGGTGATCGCTCGATCCGCCTCGGCCTGGTCGCTGTGAAAGCGGGAGCGTACGTAGAACTCACGCAGGGTCTGCTGGATCGGCGCATCCAGCGCCAGGTGTTGCTGCTCCACCAGTTGCAGCGCCGCCGTGGCGGTCAGCAGCTTGGAGATGCCACCGGCGCGAAACGCGGTATTGGGCGTGACCGGCACCCCCAGGTCTTTGTCAGCCAGGCCAAAGCCGCGGGCCCAGATCAGCTCCTGGCCATTGACCAGGGCAATCGACAATCCCGCCACATTGTCCCGAGCCATCTCCCGGGGAATGCGGGTTTGCAGGTAGCGGATGATTGCACCGTAATCGCCTTTTTGAATCGGCGGCGGGGCAGGCGGTTGCGAGTGGCAACCGATACTGCTCAACAGGCAACCCAATAGCGGAATACCGCGCAGTCTGCGAAACATCAAGAGCACCCGAGTGATGATTTGGATGCTGGAATGCTAGGGCGGCGGGGGCTGAGAATCTTTGAGTGCTTTGTCGGGAAACTGTCAAAGACTGTTAACGGCAAACTGTAGGAGCGAGGGGGACGCCTAGTTCTTGCTCGCGAAAAACTTACAGGCGCCGCGTTCATTCAGCAAACCCACGTTATCGTTGACGTTTTTCGCGAGCAAGCTCGCTCCTACACGATCACGGCATCAACGTGGCGATCAGCGCGCGAATGGTCCCCGGCAGCGCTTCCAGCTCGCGTACCAGGATGCTGCGCTCGCGAATCGCCCAGGGCTCGTCCAGTTTCACCGTCACCAGCTGCATGGTGCGGCTGTGACGCAGGGCGGCGGACTCAGGAATGATGCCAATGCCCACGCCGGCCTCGACCATCCGGCAGATCGCCTCGAAGCTCGAGACCTGGATACGCAGCGACAATTGCTTGCCCAGGCGCTCGACGTGTTCACGCAGGAAGCTCAACAGCGTGCTGCCTTCATGCAGGCCGATATGCTGATACGCCAGGGTCTGTTCAAGGGTCACCGAAGGCAGGTCGGCCAAGGGATGCCCGACGGGCACCATCAGCACCAGTTCATCGGTGCTGAAATGCAACACCTGCAGGCCGGAGGCTTCCACGGGGCCGGCGATGATACCCATGTCACTGGTGCCATCGAGCACCCCGCGCACGATGTCCCGTGACAGGCGTTCCTGCAGGTCGACGGTGACGCCCGGTCGCTGCGACAGAAAGCCTGCCAGGACCTCCGGCAAAAACTCGGTGACCGCCGTGGTGTTGGCGAAGATACGGATATGCCCGGCCGAATCCACGCCGTATTGGGTGAACTCGCTTTTGAGGTAATCCACCTGGCGCATGATCAACCGCGCATGGTGCAACAGCCGCTCGCCTGCCGGGGTGATCTCCACGCCCCGGCTGTCGCGGTACAACAGGCGCGTGTCGAGCTGGCCTTCCAGGGCCTTGATCCGCGCACTGGCGGCGGCCGGCGACAGGAAGGCGCGCTTGGCACCCTGGGTGAGGCTGGGGGATTCGGCGATATGGATAAACAGGCGCAGGTCGGCGAGGTCGAAGTGCATGCAAAACTCCCGGTATAAACACCAAACCTCATCACAATGAAGACCCAAATGTGGGAGCGGGCTTGCTCGCGAAAGCGGTGGATCAGCCAATGTATTCAGTGACTGACACTGCGCTTTCGCGAGCAAGCCCGCTCCCACAGGGATATGCGGTGTTTTTCAATTAATGGCGTTCAGCATAACCGAACGCTGGTTTATTGAAATGCAAATTCTCAGAACGGGCACGCCCTTGCATGATCCACGTCAGACACCCATTGCCTGAGGACCTGCAACCGATGAGCGCCACTGATTGGATCGGCCGAAGTGAGACCGCCCACGACCATCTGAGCCATAACCTGCTCAAGCGCATCGCCGCGACATTAGGTGAAGAGGTGCCTGCCGACGGCGACGCTGTGCCTGCGTTGTGGCAATGGTGTTTTTTCCAGGACCCGTTGCCGGAATCGGCCTTGGGCAGCGATGGCCACCCCGCACGCGGCGGGTTCCTGCCGCCGGCCGATAACCGCAATCGCATGTGGGCCGGTGGGCGTGTTGAATTTCTGCACCCGCTGCGGGCTGGCGAGGCGGCTACGCGCGTGTCGACCATCACTCAGGTCGAAGAAAAGACCGGACGCACCGGCTCACTGTTATTTGTCACCGTGCGCCATGACTACTCCCAGGAAGGACGCCTGGCCATCCGCGAGGAGCAGGACATCGTCTACCGCGAGCCCACGCCACCCAAGCCTGGCAGCGGCGACGCGCTGGCCCGGGGCGAATGGACAGAGGCCGTCGAGCCGACGCCGACCCTGTTGTTCCGCTACAGCGCCGTCACGTTCAACGGCCACCGCATCCATTACGACTACCCCTATGTCACCGGCACCGAAGGCTATGCCGGCCTGGTGGTGCATGGCCCGCTGATCGCCACCTTGAACCTGCGTGCGTTCTGCCGGGCGCACCCTGAGGCGACCCTGCACCGTTTTGCCTATCGCGGTGTGCGCCCACTGATTGCGCCACAGCCTTTTGAGGTCGGCGGGCGCATCACCGCAACCGGCGTCGCAGAACTCTGGGCTGGCAACACTGAAGGCCTGGCGCAGACCGCCCAGGTGCATTTCGAATAACCCGATAACAACAGGCGGAGAGCCGTTAATGAATGCCCATGACAACGAAGAACTCAATGCCATCCGCGACGGCGTGCGCGCCTTGTGCGCCGAGTTCGATGCCGCTTACTGGCGCAAGATCGATGAAGAAAAAGGCTTCCCCGAAGCCTTCGTCAAGGCCCTGACCGACGCCGGCTGGCTGTCGGCAATGATCCCCGAGGAATACGGCGGTTCCGGCCTGGGCCTGGCCGAAGCCTCGGTGATCCTTGAGGAGGTCAACCGCTGCGGCGGAAATTCGGGCACCGTGCACGGCCAGATGTACAACATGTTCACCCTGCTGCGTCATGGCAGCGAGGTGCAAAAGCGCTACTACCTGCCCAAGCTGGCCAGCGGTGAATTGCGCTTGCAGTCGATGGCCGTCACCGAACCCACTACCGGCACCGACACCACCAAGATCAAGACCACGGCGATCAAGCGCGGCGACAAGTACGTGATCAACGGCCAGAAAGTCTGGATCTCACGGGTACAGCATTCCGACCTGATGATTCTGTTGGCTCGCACCACGCCTTTGGCCGAAGTAAAGAAAAAGTCCGAAGGCATGTCGATCTTCCTGGTGGACCTGCGCCAGGCCATCGGCAACGGCCTCACCGTGCAGCCCATCGCCAATATGGTCAACCATGAGACCAACGAGCTGTTCTTCGACAACCTGGCGCTGCCCCTGGACAGCCTGATTGGCGAGGAGGGCAAGGGTTTCAAATACATCCTCGATGGCCTGAATGCCGAGCGCACCCTGATT
This sequence comes from Pseudomonas sp. GL93, assembly GCF_003408955.1. Classification (NCBI taxonomy): domain Bacteria; kingdom Pseudomonadati; phylum Pseudomonadota; class Gammaproteobacteria; order Pseudomonadales; family Pseudomonadaceae; genus Pseudomonas; species Pseudomonas sp. GL93. Next base: position 3,992 of record NZ_NKRF01000055.1, on the reverse strand, counting down.
GCCGCCGAGTGCATCGGTGACGGCCGCTGGTTTGTCGAAAAGGCCAGTGCCTATGCCCGCGACCGCGTGGTGTTTGGCCGGCCCATCGGGCAGAACCAGGGCGTGCAGTTCCCGATTGCCGAGGCGCATATCGAGATCGAAGCGGCCGACCTGATGCGCTGGCGCGCTTGTGAAGAGTACGACAGCGGCAAGAACGCCGGGGCCAGTGCCAACATGGCCAAGTACCTGGCGGCCAAGGCGTCCTGGGAAGCGGCCAACGCCTGCCTGCAAACCCACGGCGGCTTCGGCTTTGCCTGCGAGTACGACGTGGAGCGCAAATTCCGCGAGACTCGCCTGTATCAGGTAGCGCCGATCTCCACCAACCTGATCCTGTCCTACGTGGCCGAGCATTTGCTCGAACTGCCACGTAGCTTTTGAGGGCCTGAGCATGAGCCCTACCCAAGCCCTGTGCCGGTTCCTGGCCGAGCTGACTTACCCTCAGTTGCCCGAACACGTGCTGGCGCGTACCGAAGAGCTGTACCTGGATTGGCTCGCGTCCGCCTTGGCCAGCCAAGGCGCGCATCCGATTCCCCTGTTTGAACGCTACGCGCAGAAGATGGGCCCGAGCAGCGGCCCGGCCCAGGTGATCGTCAACGGCACCGGCACCAGCGCGTATTTCGCCGCACTGGTCAACGCTGCCTCCTCACACCTGGTGGAGCAGGATGATCTGCACAACAGTTCCGTGCTGCACCCGGCCACCGTGGTGTTTCCCGCCGCGTTGGCGGCTGCCCAAGACCTCGGCAAGTCTGGCCGTGAACTGTTGCTGGCCTCGGTGGCCGGCTACGAGGCGGGGATTCGCATCGGTGAGTTCATGGGCCGTTCCCACTACCGCATCTTCCACACCACGGCCACGGTCGGCACCCTGGCGGCGGCGGTCGCGGTGGGCAAGTTGCTCGATTTCAACGAAGAACAATTCATCAACCTGCTCGGCAGCGCCGGCACCCAGGCTGCCGGGCTGTGGGAGTTTCTGCGCGATGCCGCCGACTCCAAGCAACTGCACACGGCCAAGGCGGCGGCGGACGGCTTGCTCGCGGCTTACCTTACGGCCGATGGGCTGACCGGCGCGCGCAATATCCTTGAAGGTGACCAAGGTTTGGCGGCAGGTATGTCCAGTGACGCCGAGCCAGGCAAGCTGTGCGCTGGCTTGGGCAGCCGTTGGGCGCTGGTGGAAACCTCGTTCAAGTTCCACGCCTCCTGTCGCCACACCCATCCTGCTGCCGATGCGCTGCTGGACGTGATGCAGCGTGAAGGCTTGAGTGCTGCGCAGATTTCCCAGGTGCAAACCCATGTGCACCAAGGCACCATTGACGTACTCGGCCGAGTGACGGTGCCGGCCACCGTGCATCAGGCAAAATTCTCCATGGGCACCGTGCTTGGGCTGATCGCTGTGCATGGCAAAGCCGGGTTGCCTGAATTCCATGAGCTGGCGTTGACCGATCCTGCGGTCGCGGCGTTTCGCGACAAGGTTTGCATGACCCTGGACCCCCAGGTCGACAGCGCCTACCCGCAACGCTGGCTGGGCCGCGTCACCGTCACCACCACCGATGGCCGCACGCTGCACGGTGCCATTGATGAACCCAAGGGCGACCCGGGCAACACCCTGAGCCGTGCCGAGCTGGCGGACAAGTTCCAGCGCCTGGCCCACTTCAGCGGCGCCCGCACCCCGGCCCAGGCCAACCACCTGATCGAGCAGGTGTGGAACCTGCGCACTACCGCGTCCATGGCCCATTGGCTTTGAGGGATTTGTCATGACTGAACAACGACCGCTGGACGGCATCACCGTCGTCAGCCTGGAACACGCGATTGCCGCGCCATTCTGTACGCGCCAACTGGCCGATCTCGGTGCCCGGGTCATCAAGATCGAACGCCCCGGCACTGGCGATTTCGCCCGTGGTTATGACGAGCGGGTGCGCGGCCTGGCGTCGCATTTCGTCTGGACCAACCGCTCCAAGGAAAGCCTGACCCTGGACCTCAAGCAGGACGAGGCGGGCGCCATTCTGGATGCGCTGCTGGCCGATGCCGATGTGCTGGTGCAGAACCTTGCCCCCGGCGCGGCGGCGCGCATGGGCTTATCGTTCGAGGCGCTGCACGCGCGCTTTCCACGGCTGATCGTCTGCGATATTTCCGGCTACGGCGAAGGCGGGCCCTACGAGAAAAAGAAAGCCTACGACCTGCTGATCCAGAGCGAGGGCGGCTTTCTCTCGGTGACCGGAGGCCCAGAAGAAGAACAGATGGCCAAGGCTGGTTGCTCCATTGCGGATATCTCCGCCGGGATGTACGCCTACAGCGGCATTCTGTCGGCACTGCTGCTGCGCGGCAAAACCGGCCAGGGCAGCCGCATCGATGTGAGCATGCTCGACAGCCTGGTGGAGTGGATGGGCTACCCGATGTACTACGCCTTCGACGGCGCGGCGCCGCCACCGCGTGCGGGTGCCGCGCATTCGACGATTTACCCCTACGGGCCGTTTCCCACCGGGGGCGGCGGCACGGTGATGCTCGGCTTGCAGAACGAGCGCGAATGGGCGGCGTTCTGCGACAAAGTACTGCTCACCCCGGCGCTGGCCACCGACGAGCGCTTCAGCGCCAATTTCAAGCGCTCGGCCAACCGCGAGGTGCTGCGCCAGATCATCGTGGAGCGCTTTGCCCAACTGGACGTCGAGGCGGTGATCCAGCGCCTGGAAGACGCGCAAATTGCCAGCGCGCGGGTCAACGACATGCAAGGCGTGTGGGACCACCCGCAACTCAAGGCCCGCGACAGCTGGCGCGACGTCGACAGCCCGGCGGGGCCGTTGCCGTCGCTGCTGCCACCGGCCCGTAACGCCGCGTTTACCCCGCGCATGGACGGCGTTCCAGCGCTGGGGCAACACAGCCAAGGCATCCTCGATCAGTTGGGGTACTCCATTGAGGCCATTAACCACCTGCGCGAGCGCGGCGTTATCTAATCAGGAATCAAGTGATGCCAAAGCCTTTAGTACGTTCTGCGCTGTTTGTGCCGGGCAGCCGCCCGGAGCGGTTTGCCAAGGCCCTGGCCAGCGGCGCCGACGCAGTGATTGTGGATTTTGAAGACGCGGTGGAAGAACCGCTCAAACGTCAGGCCCGGGATAATCTGGGGGCATTCCTGTGCGCCCATCCCGAGGCCCAGGTGTGGGTGCGCATCAACGCGCCGCAACATGCCGAGCATTTTGAGGACGTGGCCTTCTGCAAGGCCCATGCAAATGTGGCCGGGGTGTTGCTGCCCAAGGTCGAAAGCGCGGCCCAGGTGGCGGTGGTGGCGGCGACCGGCAAGGCTATCTGGCCGATTATCGAAAGCGCACGGGGTTTGCTGGCACTGGCGCAGATTGCCCAGGCGCCCCAGGTGGAGCGCCTGTCATTCGGTGGCTTGGACCTGGCGCTGGACCTGAACCTGAGCAGTCACTCCCGTGCCGCCGAATTGGCCCTCGACCAGGCGCGCCTGGCGCTGATCGTGCACTCGCGCGCCGCTGGCCTGGCGGCGCCGCTGGACGGCGTGCACCCGGCGATCGACGACCCCGAAGGCCTGCACCGCTCGATCCGGCACGCTTATGAAATGGGCTTTGCCGGGGCGTTGTGCATTCACCCCAAGCAAGTGGCGGTGATTCATGCCGCGCTGGCGCCGAGCGCTGAAGAGCTGGCGTGGGCCAGACGGGTGGTGGAGGCGGGCGCTCATGGGGCAGGGGCTTATCAGATAGATGGGCAGATGGTGGATGCGCCGGTGTTGCTGCGCGCGCAACGGCTGCTGGCCGCGCAACTGTAACTGACAAAACCGGGAACAAAGTGTGGGAGCTGGCTTGCCTGCGATAGCGGCAGAACAGTCAATGTATGTGTTGCCTGACACACCGCTATCGCAGGCAAGCCAGCTCCCACACTTTGTTCCCGGTTTTGTCAGTTACAGTTGCGCGGCCAGCAGCCGTTGCGCGCGCAGCAACACCGGCGCA
>NZ_NKRF01000134.1:0-10299 GCF_003408955.1 Pseudomonas sp. GL93 | reverse complement strand
CGGCGCTCCTGCGGGGGTGGTGGCCCGGGGGGGGCGGGCGCATGGGGCGCCCCGCGCGGTGTGGCGCCGGGGTTTGGGGGAAGACGAGGGGAGGGGCTTGGGGTGTTCGGGCGGGGAGTGGGGGGGGGGGCGGGGGGGGGACAAAGCCCGGGGGGTTCCCGGGGGCGGGGGGGGCCCGCCCCGCCGACACCGCCCGTGCTGCCAAAGAGGCCGTGGCGCGTGGCTTCACGGCGGTAAAAATGAACGGCACCGAAGAATTGCAGTTCGTCGACAGCTTTGAAAAAGTCGACCTGGCCCTGGCCAACGTCGCTGCCGTACGCGATGCGGTCGGCCCTAACGTGGGTATCGGCGTCGACTTCCATGGCCGCGTGCACAAGCCGATGGCCAAGGTGCTGATGAAAGAGCTCGACCCGTACAAGCTGATGTTCATTGAAGAGCCGGTGCTCAGCGAAAACTACGAGGCGTTGAAAGAACTGGCACCGCTGACTAGTACGCCGATCGCCCTGGGTGAGCGCCTGTTTTCGCGTTGGGATTTCAAGCGGGTGCTCAGCGAAGGCTACGTCGACATCATCCAGCCGGACGCTTCCCACGCGGGAGGTATCACCGAAACCCGCAAGATCGCCAACATGGCCGAAGCCTACGACGTGGCCCTGGCCCTGCACTGCCCGCTGGGCCCGATTGCCTTGGCGGCATGCCTGCAACTGGATGCGGTTTGCTACAACGCATTTATCCAGGAGCAGAGCCTGGGCATTCACTACAATGAAAGCAACGATCTGCTCGACTATGTGCGAGACCCGGGCGTGTTCGACTATGACCAGGGCTTTGTGAAGATCCCCAACGGCCCGGGTTTGGGCATTGAGATCAACGAGGAATATGTGGTTGAGCGCGCGGCCATCGGCCATCGCTGGCGCAACCCGATCTGGCGCCATGCCGATGGCAGTTTTGCCGAGTGGTGATTTCCACCTGATTGAAACGCGCTAAAAAAGGTGGGAGCTGGCTTGCCTGCGATGGCGGTGGGCCAGTCACCGCAGCGGTGCCAGTCATGCCGCCATCGCAGGCAAGCCAGCTCCCACATTGAGCGCGTTCCTTCCTCAACAAATATAAAAAGAGGCACCCCCATGCACCCTGAATCCCTCACCGGGCAGGCTCCCTTAGTCACGCCTAGCAGAAAGCGCTTTTTCATCATGGTGCTGCTGTTCATCACCGTGGTCATCAACTACCTCGACCGCAGCAACCTGTCGATTGCCGCGCCGGCGCTGACCAGCGAGCTGGGGATCGACCCGGTGCAAGTCGGGCTGATTTTCTCTGCCTTCGGCTGGACCTACGCCGCCATGCAAATCCCGGGTGGCTGGCTGGTAGACCGGGTGCCGCCGCGCATTCTCTACACGGCGGCCCTGCTGCTGTGGTCGATTGCCACCGTGATGCTCGGTTTCGCCGCCAGCTTTATCGCGCTGTTCGTGCTGCGCATGGCCGTGGGCGCGTTGGAGGCACCGGCTTATCCCATCAACAGCCGCGTGGTCACCACCTGGTTTCCCGAGCGCGAGCGCGCCACGGCCATCGGCGTCTACACCTCCGGGCAATTCGTCGGCCTGGCGTTCCTCACCCCGGTACTGGCGTGGCTGCAGCACCAGTACGGCTGGCACATGGTGTTTGTGGTGACTGGTGGCGTCGGCATCCTGTGGGCCGCGATCTGGTATGCGGTGTATCGCGAGCCCAAGGATTTCAAAGGCGCCAACGAAGCTGAAATCCAACTGATCCGCGACGGTGGCGGGCTGGTGGACATGCAGGCTAAAACCGTCAAGGCACCCTTCAGTTGGACCGACCTCGGCATCGTGCTGAGCAAACGCAAGTTGTGGGGCATCTACCTGGGCCAGTTTTGCCTGAACTCCACGCTGTGGTTCTTCCTGACCTGGTTCCCGACGTACCTGGTGAAATATCGCGGCATGGACTTTATCCAGTCTGGCTTGTTGGCCTCCTTGCCGTTCCTGGCCGCGTTTGTGGGCGTGCTGTGTTCTGGGGTGTTTTCCGATTGGCTGATTCGCCGTGGGGCGTCGGTGGGCTTTGCGCGCAAGTTGCCAATCATCAGCGGGCTGCTGATTTCCACGGCGATCATAGGGGCCAACTATGTGGACTCGACGGGGTGGGTCATCGCGTTTCTGGCGGTGGCGTTTTTCGGCAATGGCCTGGCGTCGATCACCTGGTCGTTGGTGTCGACCTTGGCGCCTGCCCGTTTGCTGGGGCTGACCGGGGGCGTGTTCAACTTCATTGGCAACCTGGCGGCGATTGCCACGCCTATCGTGATTGGTTTTCTGGCCAGTGGCTCATCGTTTGCGCCGGCCATTACCTACATTGCAGTACTGGCGTTGCTTGGCGCGCTTTCCTACATCTTGCTGGTCGGCAAAGTCGAGCGGATCGAGTTGTAAAAAGGGGCGACCTGCGGGTCGCCCTTTTTTCGTTCTACGGCACCGACATCTCGTTGCGAAATACATTGTGCGGGTCCCAGCGCTGTTTGGTACGGCGCAAGCGGCTTTCGATCATCAGGTCGGGAAAGAATATTTTGTACCACTGGGGGTTTTTGCCGTTGGCCGGATTACCCCCTGCGTAAGTCATGTCGAGGTCGGGGTAATTGATGTAGCAGCCTTCGAACGCGTTGTTGAGCGGTACACCTTGAGCATCGGCAAACGCGTTGAAGTACAGCCCTCGGATCCAGTCAGCATGGGCTTGGTCCGCGGCGGCGCTGTCGCCGTGCCAATAACATTGGGGCTGCCACTTGAGGAAGGACGAACGCTGGGCGGCCGACGACTCCTTGCGCACGGGCGCGCTGGCGGCGTTGATCTGGCCGCCGAAGGACTGAATCTGGATCAGGCTTTGTGTCAGGTGGTTGTCAGGGTCTGGCCAGGTCAAGGTCCGCCAGATGGCCCCTAGTACGAGAGGGCTGAACTCACCTTTCTGATAGGCCGATTTATAGCGCCCATGCTGATTGTCTCCCGAACCATTCAATGTTTGCTGGCACACCAGCCAATCCAGGCGCCGCGCCGCAGCCTGGGCGGATGACACTGAGTCGATGGGGCGCCCGCGGGCTGTGCCAGGCGGCAAATGGACCACCTGAAACGGCACCAGCGACTCGGTGGCAGGCAAGCCGATGGCCGTGAGCATCTTGTCGACAAAATCATCGAAGGGCGCACGGTCGTTCAGCTCACCATCCTTGCCCACATAATGGATGCCCAGGGTGATATTGCCTGTGTGCTCGTGGCGCATTTCCAGTTTGGTTGCCAGTCCCCAGGTGTCCGGGTTGTTCTGATGGGTGGCAAACCATAGCTGGTAAGCCACCAGCAGATTGTTTAGTGCATCCTGGGTCAGTACTGACCAATCCCATTCCAACACCAGCCACAGTACTTCTTTGGGGGCCGGTGGCAGGTCCTTGAAGTAATAGCTGGTGATAATGCCGAATTGACCACCCCCCGCACCGCAGCACGCGGCGAACAGGTCCAATTCCTCCTGTTGTGTGCTGTCCCTGCTGACATGGCGCGGTTCGAGCCCTTTACCTTGGCTATCAGGCACCAGGATATCGACCCCGCTGAGCCAGTCACACACCAGTCCATACTTGCGCGACAGCAGCCCGTAGCCGCCACCGCAAATGTGTCCGCCCAGGCCCACGCTATAGCATGAGCCGCCGGGCAAGGTTTTGTTGGCCAGCTTGTACAACGCGCCATAGGCGTCCCAGTTCTGGCCGCCGGCCTCCAGGCGAAAGCGGTAGCGAAAGGGCTGCGTGGGGTTCAGCTCGGAACCGATCTGGCCGCTGGCATCGTAGACCACTCGGTTCAGCGCGCTGATATCCAGGATCGACAGCACCTCATCCGGGCTGTCGGGCATCTTGTTGGCGACAAACCCTTCGTAGCAATGACCGCCGCTGCGTACGGTGATGCGCCCATTGGGCAGGGCCAATGCCTGGGCGGCGGCCGCCATGATGTCTTGCGGGCTGCGGCAAAGGTAAATCAGGTTGGCGCCATTGGGCGAAGACTGGCCCTGCACATTGCCCAAGGGCCAGCGCAGATTGAAACCCTTTTGCAGGGTGGAGTGGCGACGGTCTGAAACGGTGATGAGATCAAATGCCATGATGTACTCCTAAGAGCCAAGAATGACTTCTGATGCGGCTAACTTAACGACCGAGGGGCAAGGACTGCGGGGCTTGCGAAGGTGGTTAGACGGCAAAGGGCACGAAGTGCGTTAAAAAAGGAGGTGGGCGACATGCCCACCTCCTTTGAAGCCTAGCGTATAAGCAGCGGTTGTTGCGACGTGCAGCTTACTTGCGTGCGTTGCGCACACCTTCCGACAGTGCCGCGCACAGGGTAAGCACGCCATCAATGGCTTGCTGGTCGTTCTTGGCCGTGGCGATGTGATCGATCAGCGCCGAACCCACGACCACCCCGTCAGCCAGGCGTGCGATGGCCGCGGCTTGGTCCGGAGTGCGGATACCAAAGCCGATGCTGATCGGCAGGTCGGTGTGGCGGCGCAGGCGGGCCACGGCTTCTTCTACGTGTTCCAGGGTGGCGGCCCCCGCCCCGGTGACACCGGCGACCGACACGTAATACACAAACCCGGAGCTGCCATTGAGCACAGTAGGCAGGCGCACGTCATCGGTGGTCGGCGTGGTCAGGCGGATAAAGTCGATGCCTGCGGCTTGGGCCGGGTCGCACAGCTCGCCGTTGTGCTCGGGGGGCATGTCCACCACGATCAGGCCGTCGACGCCAGCTGCCTTGGCATCGGCAATGAACTGCGACACGCCGTATTTGTGGATCGGGTTGAAATAGCCCATCAACACCAGCGGCGTGTCGTTGTTGTCCTGGCGGAACTCGCGAACCATTTGCAGGGTTTTCAGCAGGTTCTGCTTGGCGGCCAGCGCGCGGATATTGGCCAGCTGGATGGCCGGGCCATCGGCCATCGGGTCGGTGAAGGGCATGCCCAACTCGATCACGTCGGCGCCGGCGGCCGGCAAGCCCTTGAGGATCGCCAGCGAGGTGTCATAGCCGGGGTCGCCAGCGGTGACGAAGGTCACCAGGGCGGCGCGATTTTGTTCTTTAAGTTGCGCAAAGCGCGTTTGCAGGCGGCTCATCAGTGTTTCTCCTGCTTGGACTGTTCCATATGGTGCATCACGGTCTGCATGTCTTTGTCGCCACGGCCCGAGAGGTTGACCACCATCAGGTGATCCTTGGGCAAGTTTGGCGCGCGCTTGAATACTTCAGCCAGGGCGTGGGCGCTTTCCAGTGCCGGAATGATCCCTTCCAGGCGGCAGCATTTGTGGAAGGCTTGCAGGGCTTCATCGTCCGTTACCGAGGTGTACTGGACGCGGCCAATGTCATGCAACCAGGCGTGTTCCGGGCCAATGCCGGGGTAGTCCAGGCCTGCGGAAATCGAGTGGGCGTCGATGATCTGGCCGTCGTCGTCCTGCAGCAGGAAGGTGCGGTTGCCGTGCAGCACGCCCGGGACGCCGCCGTTGAGGCTGGCGGCGTGCTTGCCGGTTTCGATGCCATGGCCGGCGGCTTCAACGCCGATGATCTCGACGCTGGTGTCATCCAGGAACGGGTGGAACAGGCCCATGGCGTTGGAACCGCCGCCGATGCACGCCACCAGGCTGTCCGGCAGGCGGCCTTCCTGGGCTTGCAGTTGGGTACGGGTTTCCTTGCCGATCACGGCCTGAAAGTCGCGCACCATCGCCGGGTACGGGTGCGGGCCGGCCACGGTACCGATCAGGTAGAAGGTGCTGTCGACGTTGGTTACCCAGTCGCGCAGGGCTTCGTTCATAGCGTCTTTGAGGGTGCCGGTGCCGGCGACCACGGGGATGACCTCGGCGCCCAGCAGCTTCATGCGAAACACGTTGGCCTGCTGGCGCTCGATGTCGGTGGTGCCCATGTAGATCACGCATTGCAGGCCAAAGCGCGCCGCCACGGTCGCGGTGGCCACGCCGTGCATGCCAGCGCCGGTCTCGGCGATGATGCGTTTCTTGCCCATGCGCCGGGCCAGCAGGATCTGGCCGATGCAGTTGTTGATCTTGTGCGCGCCGGTGTGGTTGAGCTCTTCGCGCTTGAGGTAGATCTTGGCGCCGCCGCAGAACTCGGTCAGGCGTTCGGCAAAGTACAGCGGGCTTGGGCGTCCGACATAATCGCGCTGGAAGTAGGCCAATTCTTCATTGAACGCCGGATCTACCTTGGCCGCTTCGTATTCACGGGCCAGGTCGAGGATCAACGGCATCAGAGTTTCAGCGACGTAGCGGCCGCCGAACGCACCAAACAGGCCGTTGGCGTCAGGGCCGTTGCGTAGATCGGTCTGGGACTGAGTCATGGGACGCTCCAGGAAAGAATGTGTTTAAAGGCAATGACGGTCACTCTACTCGTGACGCCTTGGCGTGAAAACCGATAAGATCGCCGTAACCTGTCAGGAAAACTCACAGATGAGCCGCGACCTCCCTCCCCTCAATGCCTTGCGCGCTTTTGAAGCCACCGCCCGCTTTAACAGCGTCAGCCAGGCTGCGGAGCTATTACATGTGACGCACGGCGCGGTCAGCCGCCAGTTGAAAGTGCTGGAGGAGCACTTGGGTGTGAGCCTGTTCGTCAAGGATGGGCGCGGCCTTAAACTCACAGATGCGGGTATAAGGCTTCGCGACGCGAGCGCGGAAGCTTTCGAGCGTTTGCGCGACGTGTGCGCCGAACTGACCCAGCGCGGTGCCGATGCACCCTTCGTGCTTGGGTGTTCGGGAAGTTTGCTGGCGCGTTGGTTTATCCCTCGGCTGGGGCGGTTGAATGCCGACTTGCCGGATTTGCGCCTGCACCTGTCGGCGGGCGAAGGCGATCTGGACCCGCGCCGCCCGGGGCTGGATGCCTTGCTGGTATTCGCTGAGCCGCCTTGGCCGGCGGACATGCAGGTGTATGAACTGGCCAGCGAGCGTATCGGCCCGGTCTTGAGCCCACGCTTTGCCGGTTTTGAACACCTGCGTCAGGCCCCAGCGTCGGATCTGCTGGAGCAACCCTTGCTTCACACCACTTCAAGGCCGCAAGCCTGGCCCAGTTGGGCACGGCAACACGGCATCGAGCCCGGTGCGCTGAAGCTCGGCCAGGGGTTTGAGCATTTGTATTATTTGCTGGAAGCGGCCGTTGCCGGCTTGGGGGTGGCGATTGCGCCAGAACCGCTGGTGGCAGAGGACCTGCGAGCGGGTCGCCTGGTGGCGCCGTGGGGGTTCAGTGAAACCCCGGCGCACCTGGCGTTGTGGCTACCCAAGCGCGCCGCAGACGGGCGCGCCGGGCAGTTGGCGCAATGGCTCAAGGCTGAGCTGTTGCGTCAACCGGTGTAACCGGTCAATCAGTCACCGCGTTTGCACAGCAGGTAAGCCGCCAGCAGGCCCAGCGCGCCCACGGCAACGCCAGCGGTCGTCCATGGGTGCTCTTGGGCGTAGTCGCGGGTAGCCGCACTGGTTTCGCGGATTTTGACTTTGCTTTCTTCGTAGGCGTCGCTGATCAGGTGGCGAGAGTGCTTGAGCGCGTTCTCGGCATTGCTTTTCAAGGCCTTCAGCGTTTTGCGCGACTCATCGGACGCGTCGTCCTTGAGGCTCTCCAGAGATTTGAGCAGGCTCGAAATCTCGGCTTCCATGCTTTCCAGCGATGCTTTGCGTAAAGAAGTGTTGGCCATGTGGACATCTCCTGAAGTGATTGAGTGGCGTGTGTAGATACCGACTGCGCCGGTTTCAGAAAGTGCAGTAATTCTGAACTTTCGTCTCCCGACGGTCGCCTGAAGCAGTACGCACATTCGCTGCTAGTCTTGATTGACGACCTAAAGGAGAAACGCCATGAGTGATCATCACACGTACAAGAAAGTCGAACTGGTAGGCTCTTCCACCACCAGCATCGAAGACGCGATCAACAATGCCCTGGCCGAAGCCAACAAAAGCATCAAGCATCTGGAATGGTTTGAAGTGACCGAAACCCGTGGTCACATCAAGGATGGCAAGGCTGCGCACTTCCAGGTCACGCTCAAAGTGGGATTCCGCATTGCCAGTAGTTGATCGGCAGAGTTGAACTTTGCCCGCTGGCCGATTGCCATAACCTGCGCTACAAACAACGGGTGCCGACGCGATGAGCGTCGGCACGCTCTTTTTGATCAGCGCAAGGAACGTAACGGATGAAGAAGTTTCTGTTAGCGGTAGGGTTGTTGAGCATTGCGGGTACCGCTATGGCTGCGGGCAAGCCTTGTGAAGAGCTGAAAAGCGAAATCGCAGCGAAAATCGACGCCAAGGGCGCTTCGGGGTATTCGCTGGAAGTGGTGGACAAAGGTGCTACGCCAAGTGACCACACAGTGGTTGGCACCTGCGAAGGTGGCACCAAGGAAATCGCCTACAAGCGCGGCTAACCCCGTGCGTAAGACCTACGCATCTGTGGCGAGGGAGCTTGCTCCCGCTGGAATGCGTAGCGGCCCCAAAAAAAATGGGAGCGCTGCGCACTCCAGCGGGAGCAAGCTCCCTCGCCACAGGTATATCGTTTTACCATTCAGCCCTTCATCACTTGTGCAAGCAGCTCGTAGGAATGAATGCGGTCGGCATGCTCGTAGAGGTCACTGGTAAAAATCAGCTCATCGGCGCCGGTCTGCTCGATCAGCACCTCCAGCTTGCCGCGAATCTTCGCCGGGCTGCCCACCATGGCCAGGCCGAGGAAGCTGCCCACCGCGTCTTTTTCGTGAGGCAACCACAGGCCGTCCATGGTTTTTACTGGAGGGCGCTGCACCAGGCTCTGGCCGCGCATCAACGCGAGAATACGCTGGTACACCGAGGTGGCCAGGTAATCGGCCTGCTCATCGGTGTCTGCCGCCACCAGCGGAATGCCGAGCATCACGTAGGGCTTGTCCAGCACCGCCGAAGGCTTGAAGTGATTGCGGTACACGCGAATCGCTTCGTGCATCAGGCGCGGCGCGAAATGGGAGGCGAAGGCGTAAGGCAAGCCACGCTCACCGGCCAATTGCGCGCTGAACAGGCTTGAACCCAACAGCCACACTGGCACGTTGGTGCCGGTGCCCGGCACGGCGATTACCCGTTGGTCGGGGGTACGCGGGCCCAGGTAGGCCATCAGCTCGGCCACATCTTCGGGGAAGTCATCGGCACTGCCGGAGCGTTCACGGCGCAAGGCGCGGGCGGTCATCTGGTCGGAACCGGGCGCACGCCCCAGGCCCAGGTCAATACGGCCAGGGTAAAGGCTTTCCAGAGTGCCGAACTGCTCGGCGATCACCAGTGGCGCGTGGTTAGGCAGCATCACGCCGCCGGAACCCACGCGAATGGTCGAGGTGCCGCCTGCCAGGTAACCGAGCAGTACCGAGGTGGCCGAACTGGCGATGCCGTCCATATTGTGGTGCTCGGCTACCCAGAAACGGTGGTAGCCGAACTTTTCCACATGCTGGGCCAGGTCCAGGGAATTGCGCAGCGACTGCGCCGGGCTGCCGTTGGCGCGTACGGGCACCAGGTCGAGGGTAGAGAACTTTACGTCGGACAGCGATTTCATAAGCCTGCTTCTCCAATGGGGGCGCAGGCTTTCTAGACGAACCAAAACCTGCCGCTTCATGTGCATGCTCTATGCAATGAGGGCATATACCCGAGATTCAATAGGTGGCTCTGAAATTTCCTACTGGATTGCTAGGTTTCTCTTACGAATGAACTTTGTTTTGACGTCTATCCTCAGAACCCTTACTGACGCAAAACCACCGTTCGAGGAGAAAGCTATGAGTATCGTTAAAAAGGCATCCGCGCATTGGGAAGGCGACCTGAAGACTGGCCTGGGCTCCATTTCCACGGAAACCGGCGTGCTGCGCGAAGCGCCCTACGGCTTCAAGGCCCGCTTCGAGGGCGGCAAGGGTACCAACCCTGAAGAATTGATCGGCGCGGCTCACGCCGGCTGTTTCTCCATGGCGTTTTCCATGATTCTCGGCGACGCCGGGCTCAAGGCTGACAGCATCGACACCCAGGCCGAAGTGACTCTGGACCAGGTCGAGGGCGGCTTTGCGATTACAGCAGTGCATCTGATCCTGAAGGCCAAAATCCCAGGCGCGAGCCAGGCACAGTTCGATGAACTGAGCAAAAAAGCCAAGGAAGGGTGCCCGGTATCCAAGGTACTGAATGCAACCATCACCTTGGATGCCACGCTGGTCAACTGACACAGCAGTAATCTTATGTGGGAGCGGGCTTGCTCGCGAAAGCGGTGGATCAGCCGATATCTTCGGTGACTGATACTCCGTATTCGCGAGCAAGCCCGCTCCCTCATTTTTAGT
>NZ_NKRF01000023.1:0-10637 GCF_003408955.1 Pseudomonas sp. GL93 | reverse complement strand
TCGCTGGTGCTTGAGCACCCACTGCAACTTGCGGCCATAGGCCTGGATCAGCCAATCGATCCAGGCGCCGCTGGCCTTGTAGAAACGTCCCTGCTCTTCTTCCTTCGGTTCGCGCTTGAGCAAGCGCGCGCACATCATCGGCGTCAGGGTCAGGGACACAACCAGCGAAATCAGGATCGCCACCGCCAGGGTGATGGCGAACTCACGGAACAGCCGCCCGACCACGTCAGCCATGAACAGCAGTGGGATCAGTACCGCAATCAGCGACAAGGTCAGGGAAATCAGGGTGAAGCCGATCTGCTTGGCGCCCTTGAGCGCCGCCGCCATCGGCGTCTCGCCCTCCTCGATATAGCGAGAAATGTTCTCCAGCATCACGATGGCGTCATCCACCACGAACCCCGTGGCGATGGTCAGGGCCATCAGCGTCAGGTTATTGATGGAGAACCCCGCCAGGTACATCACGCCAAAGGTACCCACCAGAGACAGCGGCACGGCGATGGACGGAATGATCGTGGCGCTGACCCGACGCAGGAACAGGAACGTCACCATCACCACCAGGGCGATGGCAATCAGAAGCTCGTGTTGTACGTCTTTCACCGAGGCGCGGATGGTCTGGGTACGGTCGGTAAGCACCGTTACGTCCAGGCCGGCCGGCAGGTTGTCGGTGATGCTCGGCAGCAGCGCCTTGATACGGTCGACTACCTCGATCACGTTGGCGCCCGGCTGGCGCTGGATGTTCAGCAGTACCGCCTGGTTTTCGTTGGCCCAGGCCGCGAGGCGTTCGTTTTCGGCGCCGTCGACGATCTGCGCCACATCCTTGAGGCGCAACGGTGCGCCATTGTTGTAGGCCAGGATCAGCTCGGCATATTGCTGGGGTGAGACCAACTGGTCGTTGGCATCGAGCATCGACACGCGGGTGGGGCCGTCGAAGTTGCCCTTGGGCTGGTTGACGTTGGAGGCGGCGATCAGCGCACGCACGTCCGACAGGTTCAAACCATTGGCCGCCAGGGCTTCCGGGTTGACCTTGATGCGCACGGCCTGGCGCTGGCCACCGGCGATGCTGACCATACCGACGCCGCTGATCTGCGCGATTTTCTGCGCCATGCGCGTGTCGACCAAATCATTGAGCTTGGGCAGCAACATGGTCTTGGAGGTGATTGCCAGGGTCAGCACCGGGGTATCCGCCGGGTTGACCTTGTTGTACACCGGCGGCGCTGGCAAATCCTTGGGCAACAGGTTGGTGGCGGCGTTGATCGCGGCCTGCACCTGTTGCTCGGCGACATCCATATTGATGTCGAGGTTGAAACGCAGGGTGAGCACCGACGCACCGCCGGAGCTGGTGGACGCCATCTGGGTCAGCCCGGGCATCTGCCCGAACTGGCGCTCCAGCGGTGCGGTAACCGCGCTGGTCATTACATCGGGGCTGGCGCCGGGGTACAGGGTCATCACCCGGATGGTCGGGTAATCCACCTGGGGCAACGCCGATACCGGCAGCAGGCGGTACGAAATGATGCCGGCCAGGACAATGGCCAGCATGCTCAGCGTGGTGGCGACCGGGCGAAGGATGAACAGGCGCGACAGGTTCATGAACCGACCTTTTGCGCCTTGCCGGCGTCAGCACCGGTCTCCCCTTTCGCTGCGGGCTTGCCTTGCAGGTGTTCGGTCGGCGTGGTCGGCACCTCGCTGCTGGCGTTGACCACTTCGATCTCGCTGCCGTCCTTGAGACGGTCGGTGCCTTCCAGCACCACGCGGTCGCCAGCGGCCAGGCCCTCTTTGATCACGGTGTTTTCGCCATCGGTGTCCCCCACCACCAGCGGCTGGACCTTGACCTTCTTGTCACCGTCGAGCTTGTAGACAAAGGTGCCATTGTTGCCGAACTGAATCGCCGCAGAGGGCGCCAGCACCACGTTCTTCAAGGTATCGGCCAGCAGGTGCACATTGACGAACTGGTTAGGGAACAGCGCTTGGTCCTTGTTATCGAAACGCGCCTTGAACTTCAGGGTGCCGGTGGTGACGTCAATCTGATTGTCCAGGCTTTGCAGGACACCGACCGCCTGTTTTTTCACGTCGCTACGGTCCCAGGCTTCCACGGGCAACTTGTTACCGGCGTGGTAACGGGCCAGCACGGTTTCCAGGGTATTTTCCGGCAGGGTGAAAGCCACGCTGATTGGCTGGGTCTGGGTGATCACGGCCAGGGCGGTGGTGTCGTTGGCCGCCACCAGGTTGCCGACGTCGAGCTGGCGCAAACCGACGCGACCACTGATGGGCGCGCGGATCTTGGTGAACTCCAGGTTGAGCTTGGCGTCGTCCACCGCGCCCTGGTTGGTCTTGACCGTGCCCTGGTACTGCAACACCAGCGCTTCGGCGGTGTCCAGGGTTTGCTTGGCGATACTGTCCTGGGCGTACAGGTCGCGATAACGCTGTACATCGACCTGGGCGTTCTTCAACTGGGCCTGGTTCTGCAGCAAGGTGCCCTGGGCCTGGAGCAAGGCGTTCTGGTAGCTGCGCGGGTCGATTTCTGCCAGCAGGTCACCGGCCTTGACCATCTGCCCTTCCTCGAAGGCAATCTTGACCAACTCGCCGCCCACCCGGCTGCGCACATTAATGGTGTTCAGTGCAGTGACCGTCCCCAGCGCCTTGTAGTACACCGGGAACTCACCCAGCACCGCAGGGGCCACGCGCACCGGCACTGGGCCAGTGGACCCGCCGAAGCCAGGGCGCGCCATGCCGGTTTTACCCGTGTGCCCGGCCGGAGCGTCTTTATGGGCCGCGCCGCTGGGCCAGAATTTCCAACACAGGCCGGCGATAACCAGCAGCACGAGCAGGCCAAACAGCCAGCGGCGGGAGTTGCGGGGGGAGGATTGCATGGAGTGATCAACCATTGGGCGCGAGAGCTTCTACTTGGGGAGGCTGAAAGATAAGCACTGGGGGGCCTTTAGAAAAGCACCTTTACCGGCTATTTACCTTGGGCTTACAACTTTTAACTTCTGATCTTAGTCCACCGCCTATTTCGCTAAGCCGCTGACGCTCAAATAAAAACGGCCTGGACTAGGCCAGGCCGCAATCATGCATCATACGTGTTACTGCCAAACGACAGTCATACGTAGAAACAGTTACTTCAACACAGCCAGGGCGGCGTCGTAGTTTGGCTCTTCAGCGATTTCCTTGACCAACTCGCTGTGCAGCACGTTGTCGTTTTCATCCAGCACCACGACAGCGCGAGCGGTCAGGCCCTGCAGTGGGCCGTCAGCGATGGAAACACCATAGTCAACGGCGAAGTCGGCGTTGCGGAAATCCGACAGGTTCTTAACGTTTTCCAGGCCTTCGGAACCACAGAAACGCGCTTGGGCGAATGGCAGGTCGGAGGAGATGCACAGCACCACGGTGTTGGCCACATCATTGGCCTGGGCGTTGAACTTGCGCACCGAAGTGGCGCAGGTTGGGGTGTCAACGCTTGGGAAGATGTTCAGCACTTTGCGCTTGCCGGCAAAGGTAGCCAGGGTGGCGTTGGACAGATCGCCGGCGGTCAGGGTGAAGTCTGCAGCTTTGGCGCCGACTTTCGGCAATTCGCCTTCAACCTGGACCGGGTTGCCTTTAAGGGTGACTTGAGCCATGAACAGAATCCTTATGCTGGGTTTGGTTAAACGAATTCGAGAGGCGGAAGTTAACCACAAAGTGCCGAAGCTACCTACCGCCAGACACAAATTGTCATGTCCTGAGGTTGTGGTTTAATTGCGCGCTTTTCGCCTGCCCTTCAAGGAAACCTTTGTCGATGAATCAGCCCGCCACCAAAGTCCTGGTCATTGGTTATGTCTGGCCGGAACCGCGCTCCTCCGCCGCGGGCGGGCATATGATGCAAATCCTTGAGAGCTTTCTTACGCAAGGTTGGGACATTACCTTCAGCAGCCCGGCCACCATCGGCGAACACAAGGCTGACTTGCCCGCGTTAGGGATCGCCGAATGCGCCATCGAACTGAATAACAGCAGCTTCGACGATTTTATTCGCGAACTGGCCCCGGATATCGTGCTGTTCGACCGCTTCATGATGGAGGAGCAATTCGGCTGGCGCGTAGAACAGTGCTGCCCCGACGCGCTGCGGGTGCTGGAGACCTCCGACCTGCAAAGCCTGCGCGACGCCCGCCACCAGCGTTTCAAGGAGCAGGTGAAAGCCAGCCCCGACAGCGACGACTTCAGCGCCCTCTTCGCGCCGGCACTGGAGGACGAGTTCCAGCGCATGGCCAACACCGACCTGGCCAAGCGCGAAATCGCCGCGATTTACCGCTGTGACATCAGCCTGATGATCTCCGATGTGGAAATCCGCCTGCTCACCGAGCAGTTCAAGGTGCCCGCCGCCCTGCTCCACTGGTGCCCGTTGATGCTGCAACCGCCCACCGCCGCGTTCGCGCCCTTTGAAGACCGTGCGCATTTCCTCAGCATCGGCAACTTCCGCCATGCGCCCAATTGGGATGCGGTGCTGTGGATGAAGCACAGCCTATGGCCGCTGATTCGCCAACAACTGCCGGGCGCGCAGTTGCATATCTACGGCGCCTACACCCCGCCTAAGGCTACTGCCCTGCACAACCCGGCCCAGGGTTTCCATGTGATGAACTGGGCCGAGGATGCGCTGCAAGTGATGACGGCAGCGCGTATCTGCCTGGCACCGCTGCGCTTTGGCGCCGGCATCAAGGGCAAATTGGTGGACGCCATGCTGTGCGGCACGCCCAATGTCACCACCCCCATCGGCGCCGAGGCCATGGGTGACGACCAACCCTGGCCCGGCGTGATCGCTCAGGACGCCCCGGCCCTGGCTGCCGCTGCCGTGGCCCTTTACCAAAACCGCGAGCGTTGGATCCAGGCCCAGGAACATGGGCGCCAATTGCTGGCCCGACGCTATGACCAGGACCTCCACGGGCCCGCCTTGGTGGAATGCCTGGAACGTTGCCGCAGCAACCTCGCTGCCCATCGCCGGGACAACTTCACCGGCAGCATGCTGCGCCACCACGCGCACAAGAGCACCCAATACATGTCCCAGTGGATCGAGGCCAAAAACCGTAGCCTATAAACACTGCCGCTGGCGAGGTCGCGCGTGACGGGGCATTATCCTACGCAGCAACCACAATAAAGCGACGGCAGCATGACCCGAGCAACGCGCATCACCGACCCTTCCTACGAGTTGATGGACGACCACAACGGCCTGTCCATCATCTATCGCCAGCACGGCTTCCCCTGCCCCCTGGTGCGCTGGCATTTCCACAAGGAATACGAGCTGCACCTGATCGTCGCCAGCTCAGGCAAGGTGTTTATCGGCGACTACATCGGTAACTTCTACCCCGAAAGCCTGTTCCTCACCGGCCCCAACCTGCCCCACAACTGGATCAGCCAGGTGGAAGAAGACGAGGTCGTACCCAAGCGCGACATGCTGGTGAACTTCACCGATGAATTGTTCGAACACGGCAGCCACATCTTCACCGAACTCAAGAGCCTGGCGCCGTTACTTGAACGTGCGCAGTACGGCATTGAATTTCGCTGCAAAAAAACCATCGCCCACGCCATGACCCTGATGCAACGCATCGAAGACGCCCAGGGCATAGCGCGCCTGGGGCACTTCTTTATCTTGCTGGAGGTGTTGAGCGCCTGTGAGGACTACCAGTTACTGTCCGGCGTCACCACGCCACAGCAAGCCGACGAACACAGCATCGACCGCACCAACCGCGCGGTGGACTACATCTTTGCCCACTACGCCCGGGAGTTGCCGCTGGAGGAAGTGGCGGAGTATCTGGGGATGAAACCGACGTATTTTTCCAGGGTGTTCAAACAGGCGACCGGGCGGACTTTTATTGAATTCGTCAATCGGCTACGCATCAGCAAGTCCTGTGAATTGCTGGCCGATGGGGACAAGGCCGTGACGGATGTGTGCTTTGAGTCGGGGTTCAATAATATTTCCAACTTCAATCGGCGGTTTCAGCAGCTTAAGGGGATGACGCCGTCCCACTATCGGCGGTTGGCGGTGCAGCGGTTGACGGAGCAGAATTTGGCTTGAGGTTGATCGTTCGGCTAGGTGTACCCACCCGAAATCCATCGCTCGATCCAGCACCCAGCGTGCTATTCACCGTTAAAGACGGTATCTCCACGCAAGACCTACTGGTCAACCTCAGCGAATCCCTCGCCTCTGCCCACGCCCTCACCTGCGATTTCGCCTTTGATCTCGACGGCTCGCGGCGCGAAGGCGCTCTGGGTATTGCTCAGTTGATCGAGGCATCTCGCTTGCTGGCTGAGCGAGCACTGGCTGATATCGAGCGTTAAGCACGGCATTGATCTTCCCCACGCGTCACGGGGACGATCATCGAGTGCAAAAAAGTATCAGTGAGCGTGCGCCCAAGGATTTGTCACCGCCGCTTTTGAAGGCTGTAATCAACGCACACTCTTCCTGACTCCTTGTAGGAAGACACAACAACAATAACCGTCCTTCTGTAGCCCCCTGGGCGCGGAAATGGAGTGCGCGATGAAGTTCACAGCAAAAGCATTGCTTGCCTGCACCTGCATGACCCTCAGCGCCGTCAGCCTTGGCGCGCAAACCCTGACCATTGCCACCGTCAACAACAGCGACATGATCCGTATGCAGAAGCTCTCGAAAACCTTCGAGGCCGAGCATCCGGAGATCAAGTTGAACTGGGTGGTGCTCGAAGAAAACGTGCTGCGCCAACGCCTGACCACCGACATCGCCACCCAGGGCGGGCAGTTCGATGTGTTGACCATCGGCATGTACGAAGCCGCACTCTGGGGCGCCAAGGGGTGGCTGGAGCCGATGAAGGACTTGCCGGCCTCCTACGACCTCGATGACGTGTTCCCTTCGGTGCGCGACGGTTTGTCGGTCAAGGGATCGCTGTACGCCCTGCCGTTCTACGCCGAAAGCTCGATCACCTATTACCGCACCGACCTGTTCAAGGACGCCGGGCTGAGCATGCCCGAGCACCCCACCTGGACCCAGATCGGCGAATTCGCCGCCAAACTCACCGACAAATCCAAAGAGCAATACGGCCTGTGCCTGCGCGGCAAAGCCGGTTGGGGTGAGAACATGGCGCTGATCACCACCCTGGCCAACGGTTTCGGGGCGCGCTGGTTCGATGAGAAGTGGCAGCCGGAATTCAACGGCCCCGAGTGGAAGAACGCGCTGAACTTCTACGTCGACAACATGAAAAAATCTGGCCCGCCGGGTGCTTCCAGCAACGGCTTCAACGAGAACCTGGCGCTGTTCAACAGCGGCAAGTGCGCAATCTGGGTAGACGCCAGCGTGGCGGGCTCCTTCGTCACCGACAAGAGCCAGAGCAAGGTCGCCGAGCATGTCGGCTTCACTTTCGCGCCCCACGAGAAGACCGACAAGGGCACGTCATGGCTGTATTCCTGGAGCCTGGCGATTCCGACCAGCTCCAAGGCCAAGGACGCCGCCAAGGTGTTTACCAGTTGGGCCACCTCCAAGGAATACGGCCAGCTCGTGGCCAAGACCGATGGCATCGCCAATGTGCCGCCAGGTACGCGCCAATCCACCTACAGCGATGAATACATGAAGGCCGCGCCATTCGCCAAGGTGACATTGGAATCGCTGAAAGTGGCGGACCCGACCAAGCCGACCGAGAAGCCTGTGCCGTATATCGGTATCCAGTTGGTGACCATTCCGGAATTCCAGGCGATTGGTACCCAGGTGGGCAAGTTCTTCTCGGGTGCGTTGACCGGTCAGCAGACCGTCGATGCTGCATTGACCGCCGCGCAGACCACCACCGAGCGGGAAATGAAGCGGGCTGGTTACCCCAAATAACCCAGCTTCACCCGCGCAAATGTAGGAGCAGGGCTTTTGTGGGAGCTGGCTTGCCTGCGATGCAAACAACTCGGTCTATCAGTAGCACCGAGGCGATACCATCGCAGGCAAGCCAGCTCCCACAGTGACCGCGCTCCGACGCAGATTCTGTAGGCACCTGACTGGTTCTGATCACCATGAATACACCCACCAAAAACCGCCTGGCCAACCCCGGCTGGTTTCTCGTCAGCCCCTCGGTGGCCTTGCTGCTGCTGTGGATGATCGTGCCGCTGGGCATGACCCTGTACTTTTCGCTGATCCGCTACAACCTGCTCTACCCCGGCGAAAACCAGTTCGTGGGGCTGGAAAACTTCAGCTACTTCATTACCGATTCGGGGTTCCTGCCTGGCGCCACCAATACCTTGTTGCTGGTGGGCAGCGTGTTGCTCATCAGCGTGGTGTTCGGCGTGTTGATCAGTGCGCTGCTGGAGGCCAGTGAATTCCTGGGGCGCGGCATCGTACGGGTGATGCTGATTTCGCCGTTCTTCATCATGCCCACGGTGGGCGCGCTGATCTGGAAGAACCTGATTTTCCATCCGGTGTCGGGGATTCTCGCCGCGGTGTGGAAGTTCTTCGGCGCCGAGCCGGTGGACTGGCTGGCGCATTACCCGCTGCTGTCGATCATTATCATTGTGTCGTGGCAATGGCTGCCCTTCGCGATCCTGCTGCTGATGACCGCCATGCAGTCCCTGGACCAGGAGCAGAAGGAAGCCGCACGCCTGGATGGTGCCGGTGCTATTGCGATCTTCTGGCACCTGACCTTGCCCCACCTGGCCCGCCCGATTGCCGTAGTGGTGATGATCGAAACCATCTTCCTGCTCTCGGTGTTCGCCGAAATCTTCACCACCACCAACGGTGGCCCCGGCTACGCCTCGACCAACCTCGCCTACCTGATCTACAACCAGGCGCTGGTGCAGTTCGACGTGGGCATGGCGTCGGCCGGCGGCTTGATTGCCGTGGTCATCGCCAATATCGCGGCGATCATCCTGGTGCGGATGATCGGCAAAAACCTGACTGACAAGCCTTGAGGGCCGCGCCATGACGCTTCAACAATCCCGCCGCCTGCAAAGCTTGTTGCTCGGCACGTTGGCCTGGGCCATCGCGATCCTGATTTTCTTCCCGATTTTCTGGATGGTGCTGACCAGTTTCAAAACTGAAATCGACGCGTTCGCTACCCCGCCGCAGTTCATCTTCACGCCGACGCTGGAGAACTACCTGCACATCAACGAGCGCAGCAATTACTTCGCCTACGCCTGGAACTCGGTGGTGATTTCGTTCAGCGCCACCGCCCTGTGCCTGCTGATTTCGGTGCCGGCCGCCTACTCCATGGCGTTCTACGAAACCCAGCGCACCAAGGGCACGCTGTTGTGGATGCTGTCCACCAAGATGCTGCCGCCGGTGGGCGTGCTGATGCCGATCTACCTGTTGGCCAAGAGCTTTGGCCTGTTGGACACACGCATTGCGCTGATCATCATCTACACCCTGATCAACCTGCCGATTGTGGTGTGGATGGTGTACACCTACTTCAAGGACATCCCCAAGGACATCCTCGAAGCCGCCCGCCTGGACGGCGCCACCCTGTGGCAGGAAATGGTGCGCGTGCTGCTGCCGATTGCCAAGGGTGGCCTGGCGTCCACGGTACTGCTGTCGTTGATCCTGTGCTGGAACGAGGCGTTCTGGTCGCTGAACCTGACCTCCTCCAGCGCCGCGCCGTTGACCGCCTTGATCGCCTCCTACTCCAGCCCCGAAGGCTTGTTCTGGGCCAAGTTGTCTGCCGTCTCGACCCTGGCCTGCGCGCCGATCCTGATCTTTGGCTGGATCAGCCAGAAGCAACTGGTGCGCGGCCTTTCCTTCGGCGCCGTTAAATAATAATTCCCAGCGGAGGGCCCATCATGGCCAACCTGACCATCAAGAATCTGCAAAAAGGCTTCGAAGGTTTTTCCATCATCAAGGGCATCGACCTGGAAGTGAACGACAAGGAATTCGTAGTGTTCGTCGGCCCGTCGGGCTGTGGCAAATCCACCCTGCTGCGCCTGATCGCCGGCCTGGAAGAGGTCAGCGACGGCACTATCGAACTCGATGGCCGCGACATCACCGAAGTCACCCCGGCCAAGCGCGACCTGGCCATGGTGTTCCAGACCTACGCGCTGTACCCGCACATGAGCGTGCGCAAGAACATGTCGTTTGCCCTGGACTTGGCCGGTGTCGACAAGAAGCTGGTCGAGAGCAAAGTCAGCGAAGCGGCGCGCATCCTTGAGCTGGGGCCTTTGCTGGAGCGCAAGCCCAAGCAACTCTCGGGTGGCCAGCGCCAGCGCGTGGCAATTGGCCGGGCGATTGTGCGCAACCCGAAGATCTTCCTGTTCGACGAACCGCTGTCCAACCTCGACGCCGCCCTGCGCGTGCAGATGCGCCTGGAGCTGGCGCGCCTGCATAAAGAACTGCAAGCGACCATGATCTACGTGACCCACGACCAGGTTGAAGCCATGACCCTGGCCGACAAGGTGGTAGTGCTCAACAGCGGGCGCATCGAGCAGGTCGGCTCGCCCCTGGATCTGTACCACCAGCCGGCCAACCTGTTTGTGGCAGGCTTTCTCGGCACGCCGAAGATGGGCTTCCTCAAGGGCCAGGTCACCCGCGTCGACAGCCAAGGCTGCGAGGTGCAACTGGAGGCCGGCACCCTGATCAGCCTGCACTTCGGGCGCCAGTCGGGTGAGGTTGGCTTTATTCAATTTCATCTGGAAATACTCGCGAAATCAGGCGGCAGCGCGCAGTGGACGGGCCACGG